>CAURUA010000028.1:0-26964 GCA_963528045.1 uncultured Campylobacter sp.
AATTTAAGCAAAAAAAATGTAAAATAGTAGTTAAAAATTATGTTATTGACCGGAGGGTAGTATCATGAAAGTTAAGAGTTTTAGCTTCGCGCCTATTTTGGCGCTGTTCGTTTGTTGTTTGACAAACGCGTTTGCAGATGATAGCAGGTCGAACGTGAAGATAAATCCTGCTACCCCAATAAGCAACGAGTATCGTGACGATGGCGTGCTGGACGGAAGGAGAGGTGGTTGGACTTGGCACGGAGATCAGGGTTTGTATAATTTCACCACTATAAAAAACTTTCCGTCTGACGAATTAAACCAAAAGCCGATAGTTAGATTCGGCGGTGCGGGCACATACGTCTTTGGAGACTACGCCGTGACCGGAAAGCCGGTGATTAGTTTGGATTGGTCCCAATCCACTGGAGCCGGTCAAGGTTATATGTGGGGAGCAAAAGGCACATATATTAAAGATGATCCTGATGGACGGTTTTATTTGAATAGTTCAAAAGCTGTTTTGAGACTTCCTAAGGGCGTGACTAAAAAAGATATAGTCTATGCGAGACTTTATTGGCAGGGAAATATATTCAGCACGACTGATTTTGACAGCAAAGCAGAATACAACAGCAAAGACGGAAAAAAAGAAACCGGTTTTGCTAAGTGGTATACATGGGTAAAATTTACAATGAAAAGCTCGAAAGGTAAAGCTAGCGTAATAGAAGATATTCAGAGAGATAGATGCGAAGGAACGGCTGCTTGGAACTTTTTAGCAAGCTCTGGACGTCCTCTACGTTTGCGTTTAAAATATGGCTGCACTAAAGATATTACTGATAAAGTTAAGGAATATTTTGTAGATTATTCCGATAGCATTGAATTTACTGTAGGAAACGTGAGAACAAGTGATGGTATGGATCCAATCGGTGCAGATTTTACCAATGGAGAGTTCGACAGCGCTCGTATTGGGCCGTACGGCGGATGGGGAATAATCGTAGTATATGATAAAACCGCCAACTCCAGAAGGGATTTGCTAAATAATTTACAATCTAACGATAGCGTAACGGGTCAAAAAATGACTTATAAAGAGGCCGTAGAATATAAAAATAAATATTTTAAACCAAAAAACGTAACTATTTACGGCGATTATCTTGTCGTCACCCCTTGGAAGAATGGATATACGCCTATAAACATTAACGCTACCATCAGTGGATTTTATACACCTAAAAGTGGAACCGTAAATGCAAAGCTAGGGTTTTTAGGGTTTGGTGGCGAGAGAAAAATGACCTCCGACGAGTATTTTAAAGTTCAACACAAAGGAACCACACAAATGGATTCGCTATACGGATCCGATGGGGTTAATCAAAAGTTAGCTAACGATCGCGCTAATATATACGACGGCTCTGTCGCTTTACTTATAAATGATAACGGCACCTATAAGTATAGCTATCCATACGGCACTGGTTATTTAGGTGGATTTGATCTGGACGAATTCGATATCGGTTCAAAGATGAAGAATGCGCAATCTAGTCTAAACATCTCTTTGGGTGCGGCGTTTGAAGATCTCAACGGAGGTCAAGCCGATCAAAACTTCATAAGTATGATTGCTATTTCCGCCGATTTGTATGTCCCTCAAATGTGCTATCAGTATGAAGTCTATAACGCCTCTAACTGGGTTAAATTCTTTGATAATGATGGTAACCGAAGAAGCGAAGAGGATGTAAAAAAACTACATGAACCTCCTGAGCAGATCAAAAACCCGGTAGTTGCGGGTGAAAATATCTATTATAGAATGAAATTTGAAAATAGATTGAATGGCGGCGATAGCGAAGATGCAGCAGGTGCGGTAGTATCGATCGACTTTGGTCAAGCCGGCGCTACCTATACCAAAGATAGCGCTACTATAAATAACGAGCTAGTCGTAAATGATCCTATCACTACCACTACAAATACCATACCTGCGGCGGCAGCCGATGAACTAGTCTATTTACGCGATGGTCAAAAGGGTGCATACGAGACTATGAAAGACGTCATAAAAGGTGGCACTCCAAACGTTACGAAGCCTATTTATAAAGATAGGCAGTTCACTGCGCTTGACGGTAATATATTGAAATTTTATATAGGTCAAGGCGCGGGAGACTTAACTCCTTCTTCAACACCGGGCGGTAGTCCTGTACTTGTAGGCGGATTAATGCAGCCAGGTAAAGCGGCATACGGCGAGTTTAATGCTACCGTAAATACGGGTGCAACCATATTGCAGGCTCCTGCCGTGACACTAAGTTATAAGATGAGCTTAGATATAGGCGGCGGTCAGCGAGTCTTCATAGAGATGGATAGCGCTTCTGAACTTGAATTATGCGATGCGACAAAGGTTTCTAAAAGCGTTAATATCCTACCTTTAAGCGGTTTACAGGTAGTCAATAAGAATTTTAGTAAAAATGACGACGACGATAGGCTATATACTCAAATCTCCGATAAGCCTTTCGATGCGAAACTCATCTTTAGACCGGATTATGAGAGCCAATTTTGTAAGAAGTATAAGGATGATACCGGTAAATGCGAGGAATACATCGACGCAGCCGCAAATTCTCCTTACTTCAAAAAAGATCCGAATACCGGCAAGCTCGTATATATCGGTAGTGAGGCTAGAAAGCTTGAGAAATTCGACTTGAGCGGTAAATTGTATTTATCCGTTGTCAGGGCGAGAAATGCCGCTACTACCTCGGATAAAGTTGCCGATAGCGATAAGGGGAATAGCGCAGTTTACTCATGCCGATCCGTAACCGATTCCTTAAAAATTCCGTTTAAGATGAAGGACAAAACCGATTACACTATCGATAAGGAAGTGGATTTTAAAGGAAAAAGTATTTTAGAGCTAAACGATATAGAGATAGGAGATGCGTATCAGGGTCTTACATTTATGCTTAGCTATCGTCCGGATAATCAAGTTGCCTCAGGATCCGATTTAGATCAGTATATAAAAAACAAAGATTTAAATAACAGCGATCCTAAGGCTTATTATTCGGAGCTCAAGAAATGGGAGCTTAAAAAGCGATATGGATATTGCGAGACAGGTGAGAATTTTAGCTGGTGCAACACAAAACTAACTGCGGAGCAAAAGAAGGACATTTGGGAGAATAAAATACAACCGGAGCTGCAGAAGCTTGAAAATAATATAAAGGCTGCTAAAGATGAGTTCGGAATTCAAATGTCAAAAGACGGCTCGTTCCATATATGCGGTAGCGACAACTTTGTGCTTCGTCCGGCATATTTCAACGTAGATACATCTGTTTTGACCAAATACGGCAAACTGATAGATCCTGGCGCCTCCGGAGATATAACAAACAAGGGCAAAGATGATGCAAAAATCATAAAGAATCCTAAAGATTTGCGTTTAGGTGGCGATTATAGTGAAAATGCCGATATCTTAGCCCATGTGATTTCGGCTAGGAGCTATGAAGGTCACGGCGTTCCTAATTATACTGCTGTAATAGGTGGGGATCTAGGAAATCAGAGGTACCATATCCGCAAAAGCTATACCGATTCCGATGCGGATAATACCCAAGACGTTTCTACGAAAGTGCGTGGTGTTCAGACCTATTTGCGTCCATTTATATCCAATCAATGTGCAGCTCAGATTCCTACTCAGTCTTATTATATAGAAAGAACTGGAAGCACTAATGGTTTAAAAAGAGGTACAAAATTAGATGGATGCTTCGGCGGAACTCATACAAATTATAGTGGAATTGAATATGATAGTGCTACGGGATCATATTATGTTAAAAATGGTATCACCGATGCCGATATTAAAAAAGGGACTTTTGGTAAAAGTGGTTCCGAGTGCAAGGCAAACGGATCGTCAATAAATTTCGAGGGAACCTATAGAAGGGTTTGGGATAAGAACGCTATTAGTCTATGGGCGAATTTTAACGCTAGAAATATCGAAGAGACGGAGGGCGTTGCAAAATTTGATAGTAAAGGTCATGTTCAAGGCGCATATCTGATGACCCAGTCCAGAAAAGATCCTGCCGCAAAAGACATAAGCAACGGTATCCTCTATACTGAGGCTAACTACACTACTACGAAGCCTAAAACCGCTATGTACTATTTTAATTATTACAATGTAGGCGATGTTTTGGTTAGCGTATATGATAACTCATGGACAGATGCTTATTCCGATCAGACATATTCAAAGAAATGGAAAAGTGCTAAGTGTATTATCAATTCATCTAGCAATCTACCTGACGCTAAAGGTATGGTAGGTTGTGATGTGGGAATGAAAACTTCGGATTTAGTAAAAAGCCAAGATCCTAAAGTTTCCGCTGCAAATAGCAATCTAGTCCTACGATATCGACCGGATCGTATTATGCTATCCGTAGTTAGCCTAGACAATGGAGTAATCAGTAGAGCAGCGGGTACCGATAACAATTTAACTGGCATGACATCCGCATTTACGTATTTCAATTCCCCGGATATTGAAAATAACGTAGTTATAAATCCAGGCGAAAATCCTGCGCAAAATTTTGCCATAACGAGACAAACAAGTCAGCTCGCTATGTTAAAATTTAATGCCGTGGCATATCTATCCGATAAGGTTTATAAAGATGTTGTAGCTACGCTATACGATGGTACTATGATTGAAGTAGACGGTAATGCGCAGGCCGCATGCGGATTTGCCAGCGATTTGGATTTCCATTTGACTTTTGGCTTTGATTGTCAAACCAATAATGCGGATGGACGTTGCTCGAAAAATAAAAACCCTAATACAACGACAGCAGTATCTAGTTATGTACCATATCCTAGAAATACGGCGGTAAGTTACACTATTCCAAATGCTACTCAATTCTTTGCAAGAGATAGTAATGACTGCCAAGGTGCTAGTGGATATGATAGTAGGTGCTATAAGCATAATACAAGAAGTATAAACTTTGATCAGCAGTATTTGGATGAAGCCACTAGCGGCAGCCCTGGTTACGGTTTACCTTTACCGCTTAGGTACGCTATTAATTTTTACACTAATGCAAATTTAAGAGGAGGTTTGATCAATAGGCCACTTGGGGGAGCTAACGTAAATTACGATTCAAAATCACCTTTATTTAAAGTGATGGCACGCGGCTTTCAAGAGGGACAAACTCCGGGCGCTACTGTGTATTTTAACTTCGCTAGGATGCAAAAGTCCCCTAGTAGACCGGTATTAATCTATGCTAGCGATTTTGACGTAATAAGCGATAAAGCCGAGTTAAAGACTTTGGAGCAATTTTGGCCTTCTAAATTTGATAGAGACTATAATGCCATAGCTGATACTTCTTCGGAAAAATATGATGAGAAAAACATCAATATCTTAAAGGAGAATTTAGATGCCTTTTTAACCAGAAAAGTTGAAGAGTATAAAAAATCAAGCGGAAAAACGGTAAGCAAGAGTCAATATATAGCTATTGCAAACAACAATACGAAGTCGTATAAAAATGGCGAGATCGTAGTTACGGATTATAGTGATAATATTGGCACCTACGCCTATTTTGTCTATGGCAAAGCTCATGATAAAAACGACGGTGCCCAGGATTATGAGGTCAAGAGAAAAAGGTTGCTAACGGTACCTATTTTTAATAAAATATATTGCGGTAGAACGGATAATTGTAGAGGGATGCCGGCTCCAAGCCCTGCTTTTAGCTACGAAGTTCCAAGCTCTAATATATTTACCGATCTCGCCACTTTGGATAGTAGTTTAACGGATTTTTCGGGCTTTGTCACAAATACTCAAAAGATTCCGAACGATATAATATCCGAATTCGTAAGTAGGTATAGCCCGTCACCGAGCAAGGGAATAGATATCGGTAGGAGCCATTCGCTGGCATCTGGTCAAGAGACTATGAATCTAAGAGCTAATGAAGTAGGTAGTACTACCATACGTATAGTTACGGATCCTTGGTTAATATATACTCCTAACGGCGGTGAAGCTATGATGAAAACCTTGCCTCCGGCGGTTGGAGATTATGCGACCATATATTCCGGCGTTCCGCAGTACTATAATTACTTCTTGGTTAAAATAATCAATGCTGCGGCGGATCAATGGGGTGGCGAAGGTCAGGTTAAATCAGGCAAAGAAGACGATGTAGGTTCTTTTGCCGGAGGCAGCGATTCTTCAAATAGCACTAGCGACACTTCGACTAGAATTCTAGACACCGGTAATGCTCGCGATATGTATAATCAGCGAATCGACTGGTAATCCGCGCGCTTCTCGCTAAATTTAAAGGCTAACCGCAAGGTTAGCCTTTTTTTATGGCTGAGTTTAAAATTTTAATTTATTCATTGGCGGCGACAAACCCAAAATAAGCATGGGATTTTCACGAGGGCAAGTAAAGCTTTGCCGTAAATTTAATTCAAAACCCGCTAGAAATTTTCACACAAAATTCCACTAAAATTTCCACTGCTCATTTACCCGTTTTTAAATGAAATTTCGGCACAATGCGGCTTAAAATTTCATCAGGAAAAGCCACTTGAAAACAAAAAATATTAGAAATTTCAGCATCATCGCGCATATCGACCATGGCAAATCCACGCTCGCAGACCGCCTGATTAGCGAATGCAACGCCGTCGAGGCGCGCCAGATGAGCAGCCAGATTATGGATACGATGGATATTGAAAAGGAGCGCGGCATCACGATCAAGGCGCAGTCCGTGCGGCTCGAGTACGAGCTTGGCGGCGAGAAATACGTTTTAAATTTGATCGACACCCCGGGCCACGTGGATTTTAGCTACGAGGTTTCGCGTTCGCTGGCTAGCTGCGAGGGGGCGATCCTCGTCGTGGACGCCAGCCAGGGCGTGCAGGCGCAGACCATCGCAAACGTCTATATCGCGTTGCAGCACAACCTTGAGATCATCCCCGTGCTTAACAAGATTGATCTGCCCGCCGCCGATCCGCAGCGCGTAAAAGATGAGATCGAGCACGTCATCGGGCTTGATTGCAGTAGCGCGATCGAGGTCAGCGCCAAGACGGGCGTGGGCATCAAGGAGCTTTTAGAGGCGATAATCACTCGCATTCCCGCGCCCAAAACGGACGACGCCGCGCCGCTTAAGGCGCTCATCTACGACAGCTGGTTTGATAACTACCTAGGCGCGCTCGCGCTTGTGAGGCTCTACGACGGCGTGCTGAAAAAGGGCGACGAGGTCTATATCATGGGTAGCGAGAACCGCCACGAGGTGCTTGATCTGATGTATCCCAACCCGCTCGCGCCCGCCAAAACACGCGAGCTTAGCAGCGGCGAAGTGGGCATCGTAGTAATGGGGCTAAAAAACGTCTCCGACGTGCAGGTGGGCGATACGATCACGCTTTTTAAAAATCGCGCCGTCGCGCCCGTGGGGGGCTTTGAGAAGGCTAAGCCCTTCGTGTTTGCGGGCATCTATCCCGTGCAGACCGATAAATTTGAAGATCTGCGCGACGCTTTGGATAAACTCAGCCTAAACGACAGCTCGCTTAGCTACGAGCCCGAGACCTCGCTCGCGCTAGGATTCGGCTTTCGCGTTGGGTTTTTGGGGCTGCTGCATATGGAGGTTGTCAAGGAGCGGCTCGAGCGCGAGTTTGATCTCGATCTCATCGCTACGGCGCCGACTGTCACATACGCCGTGTATCTCACGGACGGCTCGTGCGTGCGGATACACAGCCCCAGCGAGCTTCCCGCGCCAAATTTCATCGAGCGCATCGAGGAGCCTTACGTCAGGGCGACCATCATCACCCCGAGCGAGTTTTTAGGCAATCTCATCAGCCTTTTAAATTTGCGCCGCGGCGTCCAAACCAAGATGGACTACATCACGCCGGAGCGCGTCCTGCTCGAATACGACGTGCCCACAAACGAGATCATAATGGACTTTTACGACAAGCTTAAATCCTGCACCAAGGGCTATGCGAGCTTCGATTATGAGCCGATCGATTATAGGCGCGGCGATCTAGTTAAGCTCGATATCCGCGTCGCGGGCGAAGCGGTCGATGCGCTCTCGATCATCGTGCCCGCCTCAAAAGCCGAATCCAAGGGGCGCGACCTCGTCAAAGCGATGAAGGAGATCGTACCGCGGCAGCTTTTTGAAGTCGCGATCCAAGCAAGCATCGGCAACAAGATCATCGCGCGCGAAAACGTTCGCGCCATGGGCAAAAACGTGACCGCCAAGTGCTACGGCGGCGATATCACGCGCAAGCGCAAGCTGCTCGAGAAGCAAAAAGAGGGCAAAAAGCGCATGAAAGCAATCGGCAAGGTAAATCTGCCGAGCGAGGCGTTTTTGAGCGTGCTGAAGATCGATTAAATTTAGTCTGCGAGTAATCTAAATTTTTATCTTTTGCCGCGTGGTTGTAAAATTTCGCCTTTAAATTTTGACGATCGCTCGGGCGGTTTAAATTTAGCAGCTCGCCGTTGGGTATGAAATTTCGTCTTTAAATTTAACGATCTTAAGAGGCGATTTAAATTTTATGACTGCACGGCGTTTAAGTTCTATCGCTCGCCGTCCGAGCTGATACATTCGCTGCTGCGCGCCCGTTTTGTGCCGCTTTAAGCTCTATTGCTCACTGCTCGGTCGTAGAATTTTGCCGCATGCCGTTAAGTTAAAATTTTGTCTTTCAAATTTAATATCCTGCGAGCGGTTTAAATTATTACCGTCCGCTGATCATTGCGGTCGTGCCCGTCATCTCCTGCAGTTGCACTCGCCGTGCCCGTCAATTCTATCTGGGCGGCGTCCGCTATGAAATTTCACCTGCCGCGGTTTTGTAAAATTTGATTAAATTTTACTGCGCGCCGCATGAAATTCCATAGCGCGAGTGTTTTATAGCAAAATAGCGTGCGCGGCGTATAAGAGGGCGCGCCGATAAATTCAGCAAGAGCGCTAAATTTATCGGTGCAAGATCAAGGGAGAAAAATGAAATTTTAGACCGCTTAGGCGTGGATAGGAGCAGCTTTACTGATCTGTTTTCGGCATGTTTAGGCTGCGGCGCAAGGGTGCAAGAGATGGGCTCGAAGCTAATCGTAAAGGGCAGGCGCCGCTCTGTGGATTTTGAGCGTGGTGAGATCAGTTTCGGCGATGATGCGCCGCGCACCATTTGGTATATCGGCAGCGAAGCAAGCGGCAGCTGCACGTGGCTGTGGGGGTACGAGAACATAAATCGCCTCGATGAGCGGCTGCTTGCCCTTGCGCGAGATGTGCGCGATTTTGGCTTGCGGCACGGGCTAGCGGAGCTTGGCACGCCTAAACTTACACTAAGTGAGGAGATAAACGGGTATGCTCTAAGCGCGATCGCGTGCGGATTATCGCAGGAGCCGTTATGTTACTACTGCTGCCCGCACGCCGGCGGAGCGGTGTTTGTGGCGTTCGCGGCAGGCGAGTGCGTGGCGCCAGATGGTACGATCAAACCCGGTATGGACGCAAGCGAGCTCATCTCTTTTGGCGCACGATTACATAGGCGCATTTCAGCTAAATCAACGCCGTTTTATCGGGGGCGCTTTTGCTTAGAAACGGCACGAAATTTAGCGAAGCCGCGGGCAAGATCGTAGCGAATTTTAAAAATGATGCACTCTTTTCGTTTGATAATTTGGGGCGGCTAAGCGAGGTGGAGTTTGCCGTATAGGGCTGCAAAACTCGCGCCGTGCATTCCAGGGCTTTGAAATTTACGCCGAGAAATTTTGCCCTGCAAATTTTATATCGTAGAATTTTACGTCGCGAAATTTTGCTCGGTAGAATTTGCATCGCGGAATTCCGCCGCGTGAAATTTTATCTTAAATTTTACGCCGTAAAATTCCGCTACTCTATCCGCGCCTGAGCCTCTAAATTTTAAATCAAAATCAGCCGCCGTCGATGTCGAAATCAAGGTGCTCTTTGAAGTAGGCGCGCAACCTGCGGCGGTCGTTGCGACCGGGCGTGATCGCAAACCACAGCACGCGGTCGTTTAGATCCTTGCCGCGGATCAGCACGGTGTCGCGCAGCAAGATGTCGTGAAAGTCGCCGTTTAGCCGCCACGACGAGAGCGCCTTGGCAAAGAAAAATATCACGATGCCCGCCGCCAGCATCTCATATGCCATAGTTAGCTGCTCGCTCATGGCGATACCCACTAGCCATAGCACGATCATTGATCCGATCCCAAATTTAAAGAGTTGCTCGTTTTTTACGTAGCGGGAGTGCTTAAGTGCCGTGTAGCTCGTGCAAGTGCGCAAAAAGCCGGGCGTAAGCTTAATATAGTCGATGTTAGAAAGCAGGATTTGCCCGAGACGAAAGTGATCGCATAGTCGTTAAATTTATACAGCCCATCGCCGTCACTTCCTTTATACCAAGCTATACCGGCGATTATAAGTCCCAATAGCCCATTACTGTAACGCCCTCCTCCACGACTTTCTGCGAAAAAGAGCTTATCTAAATCAAGCCCAGTTAAAACGCCGTAAAAAAATATAAAAGCCATCATCGTAACGGAGAAGATCACGATGAAGGAGTTATCGTTTTTGATGCTAAATCCGCCTGCGCTCGTGGTTCGTGCGCCGCGGCTGCGAAGGGCGGCTTTGTAGTCTTTGGTAGTAAAAGTAGGCATAAGACCTCCTTCCTTTCAGGCTTTCAAAACAGCTTGCGCGTGCTTTTAAACCCGTTTAAAACGGTGGAATTTTATAAAATTTCAGATCAAATTCGGATTAAATTTTAAATTTGAAGAGGTTTTAAAATTTAAGCGAGTTTCAAATTTAAAGGATTTGAAATTTAGCCGCCGAGCTACGCTTAAAATTTGCGCTTTCGCTCAAATTTATAAAAATTTCAACGCATAGCGGCGCCGAAAGATCGTAAATTTAGCCCGGGCTAAACCCCGTTTTTATATAATTGCACAAAATTTTAAAGGAGAAAAAATGAAAAAATTTTTTGCTTTGCTTCTTGCGGCGCTATTCTTTGTCGGTTGCGGGCAGTCTCAACCGAAAGTGCCGATCGCAAGCGCGTATAAATTTAAAGGCATTACCTACTACCACATCCAAAATCATAATCCGAAAAAATTTGTCTATCAATCGCCGGAAGCAGTCGAGAAAAAGTACAACGAGCAGCTTTTAGCGGCGCTAAAAGAAGCGAACCTGCTGGATCAAAACTCTACCGATGAGCTTAAAATTACAATAAAGCACCACAGGGGCTTTACCGGCGAAGCTACTCCGTTTCCTAGCGATAGAATCGGTGGCATAGAGTTTATTTATGAGGTTAAACTAGTAAGAAACGGCCAAATTTTAAGAAGCTACGTGCAAAATGACATCGAGCATTACGATCCGGGATTTTTCGGCAATATGAAAACCATAGCGTTGCAAAATACGGATGATAGCTATGAAAATGCCGCAATTACGGCTCTTGTCAAGCATTTGATGGAGATCATAAAGAGTTTTTAGTGGCTCAAGGGCTTTGCATTGCAAACTAAACTACAGTAAAATTTTAAAACACGACTGGCTAGCGTATGTGGCGGTTCGCATGATCTAAACTATCATAAATAGTTTTCGACGTCTTGCGGACTTCTAAATAGCGGAATTTAAAAAATCGCTGCGAGCTTGAGCAGTAAATTAAAGCGTAGTTTCGTAGAAATTAAGAAATCAATTGAAATTGCAGATGGTAGTAGCCTTGCTGAGGCAAATTCTGCTTCCTCACAGTCAAATTCTGCATTATAACCAAATCTTAAATGCTATAAATTTTAAATTCTGCGGTACAAAGCACTTGTTTATAGGCTATGAGCGTAGCCTCTTTTGCAAAGCCTTTATGTTTCTGCCCTGTTTAAAGTACTGCGTGTTTTGCGTGATCTATTTTATAAGCCTTTTTAAGCTCATCCAAAAACCGCTCGCGGCTAAAAACAAAAATGAAAGCGAAGATAGGCAAAATATAAGCTTGCCGATCTGCCCGAAAATTTCGCCCGAATGAATATCTAAAACTGCCGTGCGTATCGTCATAAAACGCGGCATTTGCGCTTTCATATCGGCAAATTTAACGTCCCTTAAAATTTCGCCACTCGTAGCATCGATCGTAATCCTATTAAATTCATCGCTCTCGTCGCTCGCAATCCCGTATATCGCGCTATATACTCCGTTTTTTGGATTAAGCATTATGTTAAAAAATTTAAAATTTTCGCCATGCTTTTGGGTAAAAATTTCAAACACAGCATCGATCTCTTGCAGTTTGCTTGTATCCTTAAACCCAGACTTTTGGCTAGGTTCAAATTTTTCAGCTTTGTAAATTTGCTCCTCGCCCAAAATTTTATTCGTTAGTTTTGCTAGCCAGTCATAAGAAAAATATAGCCCGCTCGCGCTTATAGCAAAAAGTATTACAGCCGCATAGATGCCCGTGCATCCGTGGATCTGATAAAGCAGCGCGTAGCCGCGAGTTTTGAAGTTGATCTTCAGCGCTTTTGTAAGCTTGCATCTAAAAAATGGATAATAGATCAAAATCCCGCTTAGCAAAAGCAAAATGAGCCCTAGCGTGCTAAGTGCCACGATTTGCCTGCCGATCTCGCGAGCCCTCTCGCCGAAGGCAAGCTCAAAGCCTAGATTTGTATGTAGACTTAAGACAACGTTCATTATCCGCTCTTCGTAGTTCTCGCCGACGATTTGTCCGTCATAAGGGCTCAAAAAATACGCTCTTGCTCGTCCTTCTCCGTCTTTGCCCGCGACTTCGATGCTTGCGCCGCCGTCTTTTATGCCGATTAGCTCCGGCGTGAAGCTGCTTTGCTTCTCGCCGAAAATTTTTAAAATTTCAGAAATTTTTAGGCGAGGCGCATCTTTTTGGACGGCGAAAGACTGCCGCTCGTTAATCGCGTCAAAAATTTCATCGTGATACGAGATGAAACAGCCCGACAAGGCGACTACGAACAGCGGTAGCGCACAAAGTAGAGACAAAATTAAATGGACGTTGAACCAAAAGTTTTTCTTTAAAACTCTCCTCATCGTTCAAATTTCATCTTTAAATTTTGCTCGAATTAAAAATTTACGTTGAAGCCGAGCTGAAATTTACGACCTTCAGCTATGAGGGCTCTGGTCGGTTTATCGTCTATTACTCTTTCGTTAAATACGTTATATACGCTAAAATTTACGCTAGCGTTTTTCGTGATTTTATAGTTAGTCCCGACGTCGGTGACGGCGTAGCCCTTAGTGCTTACATATACGCCATTTTTTACCCTGCTTATATAATTTACCTGCGTCCAGAAGCTCAGATCGCTATTAAAGTCGTAATCAAGTCCCGTTTTTATCATATAGCGCGGGGTGTCGGTCAGCGCCTTGCCCTCGTTTTCGCCTGATTTTTGTTTTGATTTAGCGTAGGTGTAGTTTGCATGAAATGCTAAATTTGATAAAATTTTCCACTCGCCGCTAAGCTCAAGTCCGTCTATGGAGGCTCTGCCGACATTTACGTTTTCATAAATTCCAAAATAGGTTTTGCCTTGATAAACACAAGTCCAAGTAGCGGGATTATTAAAATCCGCTCCCGATCCCCAGCCGCCGCACCTTACGACGCTATCGATCTTGTCTTTGAAGTCGGTGTGAAAAACGGTCGCCGAAAGGCTTAGATTATCGTTATTGTCATACATCGTTCCGACCTCGTAATTTACGCTAGTTTCGGGCTTGAGGCTGCTTCGCCCCAGTCTGATACCGCGTCCGTGATTTATCGGAATTTTTAGCCCTTCGGATCTATCGTCGATATTAGGCGTCGTATAGCCCGCCGATACGCCTCCCTTAAACGATAAATTTTCATTTAGATGATAAACGATGTAGCCGCGCGGCGCAAAATGTCCGCCGTAGTCTTTGTCGTAGTTGTATCTTAAGCCCGCAGTCAGTGCAAGCGCGTCCGTGACATAAAAATTATCCTCTCCAAATACCGACACATCCCATCTTTTTAGATGCGCATCATCGCTAAAGCCCGGCTCATTTTGTGATGAATCCAGCTTCTCATGGCGATACTGCGCGCCGAGCGTTAAGGTATTTGAGTCAAAAAGATACGAGCCTTGAGTATTAAATATCGTAGATCTTAGCCTGATGTCGCTTGCGGCTTGATCGGAAAAGGTTTTTGTAACCTCGTGCGATAGATAGGTATCGGTTAGAAATTTATCGTATCTTCCGCTATGCGAGAGCGAAATTTGATCGTCTTTGTCGTCTTCGTGAGTGTTATATCCTAGATACGCCGTTTTGCCTAGAGTTCTTGAGGTCAAGTTTTTAGTGTGTTTGTAATCAAGCGCGAGATCGTCGTTCTCGGTAGGCTTATACATAAGCTTCGCGCCGAAATTCTTATCCGCGTCTTTTGGATTGCCGTAGTCTTTGGCGTCTTCAAATTTATGAAAATATCGCCCGTAAAGCGAAATTCCGAGTGCGTCTGGCACTATCGCGCCGCTTGCATAAAATCCAGTAGAGTAGCCATTGCCTATGTCTTTGTGCTGCGCGATGTCGTAGTAGCCGTTTATATTGGCGCTAGGTTCATTAGAAAAGCCCTTGGTGATGATGTTTATCACGCCGCCCATAGCGTCGGTACCGTATAGAGAGCTCATCGGTCCGCGGATGACTTCCACGCGCTCTATAGCATTTGCGGGCGGGATGAAGCTTTGGATGCTTCCTTGCGAGCCGAAACCCGGAAATGCGCTCTCGCTGGAAACAGGACGACCGTCGATTAAAATTTTAGTATATTTTGAATCCATACCACGCATTCTGATATCGCTTTTGCCCTTCATTGAGCTAAATCTAGGCGCGGAATATACGCCTGGTATATCCTTTACGATGTCGGCTACGTCTTTGTGATTTCTCTTTTCGATCTCTTTTTGAGATATTACCGAGATCGATGCCGGCGCTTCTTTGATATCTTGCTCAAAGGCGGTGGCGCTTACGACGATCTCTCCTAAATCGGCCTCTTGCCCCCCCCCCCATAGTTGTGCGGTCAAAATCGAAACTGCCACGAGTGATAAATGCAAACTGCGCATTATTATGTCCTTTTGATAAAATTTTGCGAATGAAATTCACGGACGAAATTATAGCTCCGAAAAGATTAAATATTTATGAAATATTAAAAGGCGTTATCGCTATCAAGCATACTTGATTCTCCCGTGCAATCGCTAGTTATAGGCATTGATGAATAAAATTTTATTTGCTCTTGGCAGTTTAAGGAGCGAATGATAAATTTAAAGGCGCAATGAGCTTTAAAAATTTACGCCGCGTTGTAAATATCAAAATTTAAATGCAGTGAGCTCGGGGTATCTGTCATTAGTGTGCGCCGTGGGTTTTTGCAGAGAAATTTAATGAGACTTTGCGAAGCGTAGCCGATGCGCACAGAAGCGAACGGCAATTAAATTTTTACGGCGAATTTAAAGCAGGGTATTTTTAATACTAATTTTTCAAGCGTTAAAATGCGGCTTGCAGCGGTTAGTGCGGTAAATTTACTTTGCGGTTACAGTTAAAATTTCCGCCGCGCGGAGTAAATGCCGCGTAGAAGCTAAATTTCGCGTCGTAGTTAAATTCCAATAGTTAAATCGGCAGTTGGCTCAAACGCTATAAATTTAGAGCCCGCCGCCGTAAGAACTTGACTTGCGGTTGAGCCGCGATCTTTTATTATAAGATGCCTATTGTTCGCATTCCCGCGGCTGTTTAAAACAAACGGCGCCGCGTTTTAAATTTTAAAATTTTATTTGAATAAACTGTTTACGCTCTCGTCGTGATATACGCGCCTGATGACCTCGCCGAAGAGCGGAGCGACGCTGATTACCTTGATACGGTCGCTTTCCTGCTTTAGCGGGATCGTGTCGGTCACGACTAGGCCGTCCAGCGCGCCGCTTTCGATGCGCTCATATGCCGGGCCGCTTAGCACGGCGTGCGTGCAAAACGCGCTGACGCTCTTCGCGCCCTGTTCCTTAAACGCGCCCGCGGCCTTGACGATGGTGCCTGCGGTATCGATCATATCGTCGATTAGGATCACGTCCTTGCCCGCGACGTCGCCGATGATATTCATCACTTCGCTTTTGTTCGCCTCCTCGCGGCGCTTATCGACGATGACGAGATCGAGCGAGAGCTTTTTAGCGAAGCTTCTGGCGCGCGCGACGCCGCCAACGTCGGGGCTAGCGATGATCGGATTTTTTAAATTTTTCTCTTTCAGATAATCCAAAAATATCAGCGAGCCGTAGAGGTTATCGACGGGCACGTCGAAAAAGCCCTGTATCTGCCCTGCGTGCAGATCCATCGTGACGACGCGATCGATGCCTGCCGTCTGCATCATATTCGCCACGAGCTTCGCGCTGATCGGCACGCGCGGGGCCGCCTTGCGGTCTTGGCGAGCGTAACCGAAGTAGGGCACGACCGCCGTGATCGAGTTCGCGCTGGAGCGCTTCAGCGCGTCTGTTAGGATCAAAAGCTCCATCAGATTGGAGTTTGCGGGCGCGCAGGTCGGCTGGATGACGAAGACGTCCTTGCCGCGCACGCTCTCGCCGATCTGGACGCTGATTTCGCCGTCGCTGAAGGTTTTGATCGCGCATTCGCTAAGCGGTAGCGAGAGATATTTGGAGATTTTTTTGGCAAATTCAGGATTTGCGGTGCCGGAGAAAATTTTATATCCGCGCATTTTGATGACCTTTGGATTGAAATTTGCTCGAATTCTACACCAAAAGCGCTAAATTTTAGCTAATTCGCCCGCCGCGTTCGCGTAAAATTCATAAGCGAGCATCGCGGACCGCCGCACGTTTGCGAGATAAATTCTTTAAAATTCCAGGGCGGCTCGGCTTACAGCGGTCTTACTAGGGTGAAAATTTGGCTTTGGATTGTAGCCGATACGCGCGCAGGTCATCGGAGCCCGCGTTTTCTCGCTAGTAGCTGCGCAGATGTGGCTAAAACCGTATTGAAAGGTTTTATGAAAGTCTGAGGGAACGCATCAGGCATGGGTACGGCTAAAACCGTATCGCAGAGGGCGGGGCGCCGGTTAGCACGGAATTTTATATTTGCGATACAGACGGGCAGAATTTTATCTTTTAGAGCCGCGGAGATTGTGCGTAAATTTAGATTTGAGTTTGCACGGGATAGACTGCCCGAATACTTTGCGGCGCGCTAAATTTAGGCTGTCGCGGCGCATAAATTTTAGATTTCTTGGGCGGTTAAATTTAAAATGTGCTTTGCTTTGGCGAAAATTTAAAGATCGCTTTGAGGATCAAATTTAAAAGTTCGCTATCTAGATCTTGATTGCGCATCGCGAAATTTAAAATTTATCGTGCGAGCTCCATTCGCCGCGTAAATTTAGATACTGCCTTTGCCGCTTCAATTTTAAAATCGTGCAGGCTCGCTTCGCTGCGTAAATTTCGGAATCGCTTTTGCATGTTTAAATTTTAAAATCGCACGGAGGTAAATTTAATCCGCATAAAGCGCTATTCTGTGATTTTGGTGGGCTCGCCGAAGAGCCTATTCATCTCGGAGATCAAAATTTCCTTGCCATCCTGCGCGCCGTTTGCGAGCTCGGCGAGGCCTGCCTTTGCAGCGCGCACGCTCCTACTCGTGTCGCGGGGCTTTGCGGCGTAGTTTTGCGGATCGGTGGATCTTAACAGATCGTCTTTCTCCCCGCCGTCATCTCCTGCAGAAATTTCGGAATTTTGCAGCTTGGAATTTGAAGCGGAATTTTGCGAATTGGAATTCGTCGCGGAATTTCGCTGCGCAGAATTTTGTGTCGTAGAATTTTTCGAATTTTGCTGCTCGGAATTTCTTGCCGCATCCGTTTGCAATTTTGCGGCTTGCGCCTCATTTGCGGCGGAATTTATTTGCGGTGCACAGCTCTGCTCGCTCTCTTGCACGCCGGTTAAATTCCTATGATCTTGCTCGCCCGTTTGCGTAGATTCGGGATTTTCTTGCATGCTGCTAGAAGTGGGGCTTTCAGTAAAATTTTGTGCCGCGGAATTTACAGGGCTTTGTGAGGTCGAATTTCTCGGGCGCGCAGTATCGGCGCTGGATTCGGAAGTCGCGCCTTGCGTAGAATTCTTGCTTTGTGTAGCGGTTGTGCCACCTGCGGAATTCCGATCGCGCTCGCTTTGGGCGGGATCATCGCCGTTTCGCGGTGCGCTTTGCTCGATTTTTATTTTTGCGTTCTCGCCGAAAAGCGATTTTAGCACGCTATTTATCGCTCGCGAGCCCTTGCGCAGATACTCTCTGTCCTGCCCCTGCGCGCGCGAGAGCAGATACAGCGTGCCGCGCTCGAACTTTAAAAATTCCACGCACTTGCTAAATTTCTCGCCCAGATCGTAATCGCGGTCGTAAATTTTGGCTAAAAAATTCTCGTAAATTTCATTTTGAGCGCCCGTTTTGATGGAAGAGTTAGAATTTTGCGCCTGTGTCGCTGCGCTAGGTTTAATCTCGCTGCTTGCGCCGAAACTTTGTTTTGTCGCACCGCCCGCACCGGAGTTTTGCGCCGTGTTTACGGGACGTTTTGCGCTCGCAGTAAAGCTTGGCACGCCGCTTGTCGCGCTACCCTGGTCGCTTGATGTAAAAGCCGCGCCGTTCGGCTCGCTATTTGGCGCAAATGACGCGCCTTGGTTTAAATTCGACCTAAAATTCGGCGCGGAGCTTTGCGCGTTTAAATTAGGCGCCGAAGCGGAAGCATAGTCTTCGCCCTGATTCAGCGATCTGCCGACCTCTATGAGCTCGTCGATCTCGCGCAGATTTACTGCCTCCATCATCATAAAAATCATCATAGAGATCGCGTAGGTGTTATCCGGGCTGATGGCGAGCATACTCTTAGCGCCCGCTAAAATGCGGAAAAACCGCTCGTACATCAGCAGGCTAAATTTCGCGTCGCGGCGCAGGAATTTATCCTTTAAATTTGCGATCATCTCGTCAATTATCGTCTCGGCGTTGTAGTTTTCGACCTCTTTGATGATCTCGATCGCGCCCGCGCGGTCCTGGCGCAGCACGACGTCTAAAATTTCGCCAATTTTAGCGGGATCGAGCAAGCCCAGCATATCGGCGATCGCACGCTCCGTAATGCCTTCGCGGCTAAAGATAATCGCCTGATCGAGGAGCGTGAGCGTGTCTCGTAGCGAGCCCGAGCCGCTGCGCGCCAAAATTTCAAGCGCGCCCTCTTCGTAAGCGATGTTTTCGGTTTTTAAAATCTGCTCTAGGTGCGCTACGACGGCGCTTTTGGCGATCGGCTTAAAGCGAAAGTGCTGCGTGCGCGATAGAACCGTGACGGGAAGCTTGAGCGGATCGGTGGTCGCAAGGATAAATTTTACGTAGCTAGGCGGCTCCTCAAGCGTCTTTAAAAGGGCGTTGGAGGCCTCTTTGGTGAGCATATGCACCTCGTCGATGATGAAAATTTTAAAGCGCGCGCTTGCGGGATGATACTTCGTCTGCTCGATGAGCTCGCGGATATCGTCGATCTTGCGGTGGCTGGCGGCGTCCATCTCGATAATGTCGATGTGGCGCCCCTCGTTTGCCATTACGCAGTTATCGCAGACCTCGCACGGCTTGCCGGTAGGGCCTTTATCGCATAAAAGCGCTTTGGCAAAAATCCTAGCCGTCGAGGTTTTGCCGCTGCCGCGAAGTCCGCTGAAAAGATATGCGTGGCTCAGCCTGCCCGAATCCAGCGCGTGTGCGAGGCTTTTGGCGACGGCGTCTTGACCGATGAGCTGCTCGAAGCTTTTGGGTCTGTATTTTAAAGCGAGTGCTTGCAAAATTTCTCCTTTGATCTTACAATGATACAAAAAAATCTATAAATTTTAAATTTAGTGCTACAATGCGCCCGAATTTCAGAAAAAAGGATTGAAATGAAAAAATTTTTACTCGGCGTATTTGCGCTATTTTTTGTCGCTTGCTCGCAAACCAGCAGCGTCATCAGCCTAAATCCGTATCTTTCTAAGGCCGATCAGACCGTAAGCGGCAAGTCGGTAAATATCAACGCGATCAACGATCAGCGTGAAAATCAGATGGTAATCGCCGTTATAAACGACAACGACGGCAAACTCGTCGATGAAGTGCTTTTAAAAAACAATCTCTCGGCGTGGTTCGATAAGGCTTTGCGCGCGGAGCTTGAGGCTCGCGGCGTAAGGATCGATCCTGCAAGCCCGAATATCGTAACCGTAAATATCAGAAGTATCTCGGCAGCGATCAACGGCTACTCGAAGGAAAATATGAGCGCAAGAGGCGAGATCGCGATCTCTATCGTGCAGGGCAACAAAACCACTACTAAGCGCGTTTCACAGGATCAGAGCCAATTTACCGCGCTTCGCACAGCTAGATCGCTTAATCCTTTTGTGCAAAGCTTGCTTGGCGACATCGTCAAAAAATCCGCCGATCAAATCATCTTGACGCTTTAGATGCGCTGCGTAAATTGCGGCGCGTTTAGCCTGCGCACGATCTGCGCCGCCTGCGCCGCAAATTTAGCCGAATGCCGCCTAGGTATGCGGCAGGTGGAGGGCTTTAGCGTATTTTATTACTACGGCTACTCCGAAATTCGAGAGCTTATACTTTCTAAACATCACGAATACGGCGCTGCGGTGCTTGCGCGCATAGCCTCTTTAAGCCTAGCGAAATTCCCGCTTCATCTGCAGCGCGAAATTTCAGCAAATCCGCAAAATTACGAAACGTTTAAAACGGACGGAATTTTTAAATTTAACGCCGTGCCGCTGGATGATGACGTACGCAGCGGCTATTCGCACACGGCGATCTTGGCCCGCGCGCTAAAAAGCGAGCTAATTGAGCCAAAATTTCACTGCTTGCGCGCGCAAAACCGCGTCAAATACACCGGGCAGAGTTTGGAATTTCGCCTAAAACACAAGCGGAATTTTAAAATTTTAACCCCGCCGCAATTCCCCGTAATCCTGGTAGACGACATCATCACTTCGGGTCTTAGCATGCTGCAAGCGCGTGAGAGTTTGATCGATGGCGGCTTTATGCCCGTATGCGGCTTGGTTTTAGCTAATGCAAAAGAATAATTCGCTATAATCGCGCTTTAAAATTTAAAAGGATATTTATGCAATCAAATATGTTTGAAAATCAGGAGATCATCGATATCGACGTCGAAGAATCGATCAAGACGAGCTATCTTGATTACTCGATGAGCGTTATCATCGGTCGTGCGCTACCGGATGCCAGAGACGGTCTAAAGCCGGTGCATAGGCGAATTTTATACGCGATGAACGATCTTGGCGTGGGCTCTCGCCAGCCATACAAAAAATCCGCTCGTATCGTAGGCGACGTCATCGGTAAATATCATCCGCACGGCGATACCGCTGTTTACGATGCGCTCGTGCGAATGGCGCAGAGCTTTTCGATGAGAATCCCTTCCGTCGACGGTCAAGGTAACTTCGGTTCGATCGACGGCGACGGAGCGGCGGCGATGAGGTACACCGAAGCGCGTATGACGCCGCTAGCCGAGGAGCTTTTAAAAGACCTGGATAAAGAGACGGTCGATTTCGTGCCGAACTACGACGAGAGCTTAAACGAGCCCGACGTATTGCCTGCGCGCGTGCCGAATTTGCTGCTTAACGGCTCAAGTGGAATCGCCGTCGGAATGGCGACGAATATCCCGCCGCACAGCCTAGATGAGCTTGTGGGCGGTCTTTTGATACTGCTTGAGAATAAAAACGCAAGCCTAGAGGAGATTATGGGCGAGATCAAAGGCCCCGATTTTCCGACCGGCGGCATAATCTACGGCAAAAAAGGGATCATCGAGGCGTATAAAACGGGCAGAGGGCGGGTTAAAATTCGCGCTAAAACCCATATTGAAAAAAAAGCTAGTAAAGACGTCATCGTAATCGACGAGCTGCCGTATCAGACCAATAAGGCGCGCTTGATCGAACAGATCGCAGATCTCGTAAAGGAAAAGCAGATTGAAGGCATCTCCGAGGTGCGCGACGAGAGCGATCGCGACGGAATTCGCGTAGTAATCGAGCTTAAACGCGACGCGATGAGCGAGATCGTGCTGAATAATCTATTTAAGCAAACTACGATGGAGGCGACCTTCGGCGTGATAATGCTCGCAATCGACGGCAAAGAGCCGAAGATTTTCACGTTGATAGAGCTTTTGAAGCTGTTTTTGAACCACAGAAAAACCGTCATCATTCGCCGCACGATTTTTGAGCTTCAAAAAGCCCGCGCTAGAGCGCACATCTTGGAGGGCTTAAAGATCGCGCTAGATAATATCGATGAAGTGATCGATGTGATTAGAAACTCCGCCGACACCAACGTCGCGCGCGAAAATTTAATGAGCAGATTCGGCCTTAGCGAGGCGCAATCGGGCGCGATTTTGGATATGAGGCTAAGCCGCTTAACGGGACTTGAGCGCGAAAAGATCGAGGAGGAGCTAAAAGAAATTTTAGCCGAGATAAAGCGGCTTGACGCGATCCTAAAGAGCGAGGAGCTGATTGAGGGTATCATCAAAGACGAGCTTTTGGAGATCAAGGATAAATTTAAATGCCCGCGCATCACCGAAATCGTCGATGACTACGAGGATATCGACATCGAAGATTTAATCGCGAATGAAAATATGGTCGTTACGATCACTCATCGTGGCTACATCAAGCGCGTGCCTAGCAAGACTTACGAGAAGCAAAAGCGCGGCGGCAAGGGGCGCGTGGCGGTCACGACATACGACGATGACTTCATCGAGAGCTTTTTTACGTCCAACACCCACGACACGCTTATGTTTATCACCGACCGTGGGCAGCTTTACTGGCTCAAGGTCTATAAAATTCCGGAGGGCTCGCGCACCGCGAAGGGCAAGGCGGTAGTAAATTTAATCCAGCTCGGCGCGGACGAAAAGATCATGGCGATCATCCCTACGACCGATTTTGATCCGAGCAAGTCGCTCGTATTTTTCACTCGCAACGGCATCGTAAAACGCACGAATTTAAGCGAGTTTAAGAATATCCGCTCGCTCGGCATTCGCGCCATTAGCCTAGATGAGGACGATACGCTAGTAACCGCTCTCATCGCTCCAAACAGCGCCGAGGAGATGCAAAACTACAAAGGAGGCGCTCTAAGCGGCGACGATCTGGACGGTGGCGAGGCTGAGGAAATTCTAGAGCAGACCGAGCAGGATATTTTAGAAGGAAGCGAGGATGAAATTTCAGATGAAATTTCGCAAGACGAGGGCGCTCAAGAGGGTGAGCTGCAAAGCGCCAACGAAAATATGCTTTTCATCGCTACGAAAAAGGGAATGTGTCTTAAATTTAATCTAAATAAAATTCGCCAGATGGGGCGCATCGCTCGCGGCGTAAAGGGGATTAAATTTAAAGAAAAAGGCGACGAGGTTATCGGCGCCGCGTTTATTCTAAGCGATATGCAAGAAATTTTAAGCGTGAGCCAAAAGGGTATAGGTAAGCGCACGACTGCAAGCGAGTATCGCCTCACAAACCGCGGCGGCAAGGGCGTTATCTGCATGAAGCTCACCAACCGCACGGGAGAGCTCATCGGCGTCGTGATGGTCGATGAGGAGATGGATCTTATGGCGCTTACTACGAGCGGCAAGATGATCCGCGTCGATATGCAAAGCATCCGCAAAGCGGGTCGCAACACCAGCGGCGTCATCGTCGTAAATGTCGAGGGCGACGACGTCGTGAGTATCGCGACCTGCCCGAAAGCCGAGGAGGGCGACGAGGGCGAAGCGGACGAGCTTGCGCAGGATGAAAATTTATTAAATTCAAATTTAGATAGTAAAGATTCGCAGAGCGACGGCCCTAGCGATGAAATTTTAAAAGGAGGAGAGGATGAGTAGTTACAATATCGCCATCGTAGGCGCTACTGGCGCCGTAGGCGAGGAGATTTTACGCGTCTTAGACGAGATGAACTTCCCCGTAAAGGACATACTGCCGCTTGCGAGCGCAAAGAGCGCGGGCGAGAAAGTGGAATTCCGCGGCAAAGAATACGTCGTGAAGGAGCTTACCGACAGCACTTTTGACGAAAACGAGATCGACATCGCGTTTTTTAGCGCAGGCGGCTCCATTTCGGCGCATTACGTACCATTTGCTGCGGCAAGCGGCGCGGTGGTGATCGACAACACGAGCCACTTTCGCATGCAAGAAAATGTCCCGCTCGTAGTGCCCGAGTGTAATCCTCAGGATATAAAGCTGTGGGAAGAGACAGGCATCATCGCTAATCCGAACTGCTCAACTATCCAGATGGTTCAAATTCTTAAGCCGCTTGATGATGCGTTTGAAATAGAGCGCGTGGACGTAAGCACCTACCAAGCCGCCAGCGGCGCGGGCAAAGAGGGCATGGAGGAGCTCGTGTTTCAGCTGCAGAAATTCTTTGAATTTAAGCTTGATGAGTGCAAACCTAAAGTTTTCGCGCACCAGCTAGCATTTAACGTCATCCCGCACATCGACGTATTTTTGGACAACGACTACACCAAAGAAGAGATGAAGATGGTGAACGAAACGCAGAAAATTTTGCATAAAAACTTCGCCGTTTCGGCTACCTGCGTGCGCGTGCCGGTACTTCGCAGCCACAGCGAGGCGATTACGATAAAATTTAAAAAGGATTTCGATATTAGCCGCGTGCGCGAAATTCTAAAAAACGCGCCTAGCATCGTGCTTGCAGACGATCCGAGCAAAAACGAATACCCGATGCCGCTGCTTTCGAGCGACACGAACGAAACCTACGTCGGCAGACTCCGTAGAGACAATTTCGACGATAAAATTTTGCATCTTTGGTGCAGCGCCGATCAGATCCGCGTCGGAGCGGCTACAAACGCCGTGCGCATCGCGCTTCGCTGGATCGATATGCAGCAAGACAAGTAGGATAAATTTTAGCAGAGTTGTCGAGCCTTTGCGCGCGGATGCGGTTGCGTGCGTGATTTCGACGCCGAGGTCTGGCGAATAAAATTTGCAAATCAGCCTAGTTAAAATTTAACGCCGCGAGCTGAAATTTTGCGCCTTTAACCTGGCGCAAAATTTTATAGACTCAAATGGACGCGATCAAATGGGGTAAATTTATGCGGTTGCAAACGAGCGTAAATTTAAACGGATACTTCGGCATGGGGCGGCTTTTAAATTTATACGTTCGTTTGCGGAGCAGCTAATCCCGAATTAAAATTTAAGGAAGAAATGAAAGCTATATTTGAAAAATTTTTGCTTTGCAGCAAATTTTTAGCCCTCCTGCCGGTACTTTTTTGCATCGCGGCAGGCGCGGCGATATTTGTGATGGCAAGCTACGAAATCGGCTCGGCGCTCTATAAAATCGTAGAATTTTTCCTAGCCCCGCAGAGCAAGGGAACGCTTTACGTCGATATTTTAAGCGAGATAATAACGGCGATCGATCTGTATCTGGTCGCTATCGTGCTGCTAATCTTTGTATTTGGAATTTATGAGCTGTTTATCGACGAGTTTGTGGATCTAAATTTACAAGTTTTAAAGATCGCCTCGCTGGATGAGCTGAAGCACAAACTCGGCAGCGTCATCATAATGGTGCTGGTAGTGGATTTTTTCAAGCGAATTTTGCACACCGATTTTACTACCCCTTTGGATATGCTTTTGCTCGCAGGGGCTATCTTTGCGGTTTGTTTAGCTTTGTATATTTTGAGTAAACTTAAAGGATAAAAATGGTTTTCATCGACGCATGCTTCGGCAAAGAGACCCCATACACGCCCATTTGGATGATGCGCCAGGCGGGGCGCTACCTGCCGCAATACATGGCGGTGCGCGAGAGGGCGGGCGATTTTTTGAGCCTGTGCCGCGACTACCGCGCCGCAAGCGAGGTAACGATCCAGCCCGTGGAGATTTTGGGCGTCGATGCGGCGATTTTATTTAGCGATATTTTGGTCGTGCCGATGCAGATGGGGATGGATCTGCGCTTCGAAGCGGGCGAAGGGCCGCGCTTTAGTGATCCGATCCGCTCTCAGGGCGATTTGGCGCGCCTTGATCCACAAAAGGCCGCGGCGGAGCTCGGATACGTTTATGATACGATCTCGCTTACTCGTTCGCGCCTTGCCGCGGACAAAGCGCTCATCGGCTTTTGCGGCGCGCCGTGGACGATCGCTACCTATATGATCGAGGGCGGCGGCAGTAAAAATTACGCCGTTTGCAAAAGGATGCTCTACGAAAACCCGCAGCTTCTGCATGAAATTTTGCGCCTCGTTACGGAGGCGACGAAGCTTTATCTGGCGCGCCAGATCGGCTCTGGCGTCGATGCGGTGCAGATTTTCGACAGCTGGGCGGGCGCGCTGGAGCCGAGCGCGTACGAGGAGTTCGGCTGGCGATACATCCTAGAAATCACGGAATTTTTAAAGGCGAAATTACCGCATATCCCGCTCATCGTCTTTGCCAAGGGTACGGGCGCGCAGATGTCGCGGTTGAGCAGTATCGCGGCGAGGCGAGGCGAGGCGAGCTTTGACGTATGGGGCGTGGATTGGAGCACTCCGATCGGGCTTGCGCGCGAGCAGCTCGGGGGCAAATTTGCGCTTCAGGGCAACCTGGAGCCGATGCGGCTATACGACCGCGGCGCGATAGAATCGGGCGTGCGCGAGATTTTAGCAGCGATGAAGGGTGCTGCGCATATCTTTAATCTAGGCCATGGAATTTTGCCCGACGTAAGCGTGCAAAACGCCAAATATCTGGTGGATCTGGTGCACGAGCTAAGCGCGCGCTAAAACCTTATTTTGCGATAGCCCGCTTGCAGCGCGCCGCTGTGAAATTTTATAGAACCGTAATTTAAAATTTCATTCGCTTGTGTCGCTTGCTTTGCTTCCGCGCGATTTTGCCGCTGCCCATAAATTTTAAATTTTACACCGCTTTCACGCCGCTAAAACAGCTCTCGGAACGCAAAGCTTTAAAATTTTAAAATTCTGCGCCGTTTTAGCGCGGCGGTATCGCTAAATTTTAAAATTTAGCCGAAATTTGAAATTTTATGCCGCTTTTACGCCGAGTGAGGATCCGAAATTTTACGCGCTATGTATGCGGCGGCGTAAAATACCGCGAGCTTGCGAGTTTAAATTTAGCTCGCACATTAAATTTATGGCTCGCAGGCCCTAAATTTAAGGATAATTTCAAAGCTCTAAGCTTAAAATTTCGCCGTAGCGG
>CAURUA010000029.1:0-26823 GCA_963528045.1 uncultured Campylobacter sp.
ACGCCATCGGGCCAGGCAAACTTCTCTACGCTGGGGTTGTTCGCAAAAACTACGCCTATCCACAGAAAAAGCAATATAAAAATTCTAGTCATATAAAACCGCTTTGAAATATTATTTTAAGGCGGGATTGTAACGAAAAAACGCTTATATTTCGTAAATACCGCGGAATTTTATCGCTAATTTCAAAGTTTTATGTATAATTAGCCGAAATTTTATTCAGGAGCAGAATTTTGAAAAAAGCTTTACTTATTTTAGGCCTATTTTTAAGTGCGGCGATAGGGGCGGAATTTAACATGCCGCGATACGAAACCGCCCTACTTAGCGTAAAGGATGGTTCGGGCGAGATCACAGATAGCCCTACGATTGCCGTAGGCAGCAGCGGAGTGGTGATGCATAATTTTGGCAGTGGCGCGAGCTCCATCATCGCACGTGCCGTCGTGACGCAAAAAAGCTCAGGCAAGGCAAAGGTGCGATTTGAGGTCTTTGATATGTTAGCTCAAGAGGCGCTGCCACTGCCTAAAATTTTACCCTCAAGCGGCGATAAAGTGATCTTAAATTTCCTCTATGACCGCGCCATAATCGTCGCGCCTAACGCTGAAATTTACGAGCAGGTTATCAAGGCTTTTCCAAATATAAATTTTATCCACCCAGATCTTGGCGGCGCCTATCTTAGCTATAACCACAAGCCAAATCCTAGCCGCGATGATTTTCGTAAAATTTGCGCGCAAAACAGTGCCGGACTGATTTTTATCGCGATGGATAAACAAGGCGTATTTGCCGACTGCGGTAGTTTCAAGCCTTTGCGCACGTTCGCTAGTGGCAGCGTAGCTTATTATCAGCTGCCATTTTACTCACGCGTGGGCGAGATAAAGACCGTCATTTGGGACTTTACTAATGGCCCGATCAGCGATTACGACAAGCACTACCGCTATTTGCTGGGCTTAGACGGCGATGAATAGCGCCGCGCAAGCGTTTTTTACAAATCTATTAGGCGCGGATAACGCCTATTTTGACGAGGCTCATCTCACGGCATACTGCTACGACGCGACGAAAAGACGCTGCCTGCCGGACGGCGTGCTTTTCCCGCGAAGTGAGGACGATGTCAGTCAAATTTTAAAATTCTGCAACGAAAATTTAATCCCTGTAGTTCCAAGAGGCGCAGGTAGCGGCTTTACGGGTGGATCTTTAGCCGCAAACGGCGGAGTGATTTTGGCATTTGAAAAACATATGAATAAAATTCTAGAAATCGACATGCAAAATCTACTCGCCGTAGTCCAACCCGGCTGCATAAATATCGATCTGCAAAAAGCAGCCGCAGCGCGCGGGCTTTTTTATCCGCCCGATCCCGCAAGCCAGGATTATTCCACGCTAGGAGGCAATGTCGCCGAAAACTCCGGCGGTATGCGCGCCGCAAAATACGGCATCACCAAAGACTACGTAATGGCACTGCGTGCGGTACTGCCTAATGGAGAGGTGATCCGAGCGGGCAAACGCACTATCAAAGACGTCGCAGGCTTCAACGTGGCAGGAATTTTAATCGCAAGCGAAGGCGCGCTTGCCGTCATTACCGAAATCACGCTCAAGCTCATCCCAATGCCAAAGCTTAAAAAGACTGCGATGGGCGTCTTTC
Organism: uncultured Campylobacter sp.; assembly: GCA_963528045.1. Taxonomy (GTDB): domain Bacteria; phylum Campylobacterota; class Campylobacteria; order Campylobacterales; family Campylobacteraceae; genus Campylobacter_B. The sequence continues at coordinate 1,631 of CAURUA010000029.1, forward strand.
CTAGCGTAGATGCAGCAATGAATGCCGTGTATAAGACGATGGCTGCCGGTATCACGCCCGTGGCGATGGAATTTTTAGACGCGCTGTGCATAGCCGCGGTTGAGGAGAAATTTCACAAGGGCTTGCCGAAGGGTGCGGGCGCGATTTTGATCTGCGAAACGGACGGCAATTTAGAAGCAGTGCTTTTGGAGGAGCTCGCGCTTATAAAAGAAATTTTCGTTCAAAACGGCGCGAGCGACTTCCGCATCGCAGAAAGCGAAGAAGAGCGTGCGGGCATTTGGTTTGCGAGACGCAACTGCTCGCAGGCGATCAATATCTACGGCACGCTTAAGCTAAATGAGGACATCACCGTCCCGCGCTCGCAGCTGCCCGAGCTACTGCGCCGTATCGCGCGCATCGGCGATAAATACGGCGTGCGCGTGCCCTGTTTCGGGCACACGGGCGACGGCAATGTCCACACCAACGTCATGGTCGCCGACAAAAAAGATGAAGCTCAAGTGCGACGCGGACATGACGCAATCACCGAAATTTTCAAAGCTGCAGTTGGTCTTGGCGGTACGCTCAGCGGCGAGCACGGCATCGGGCTAAGCAAAGCAGAATTTATGCCGTTAGCTTTTAGTGCAGCAGAGATGGAGCTATTTCGCGCAATCAAAAGGGCGTTCGATCCAAAAAACATCTTAAATCCCGGAAAAATGGGGCTTTAATTAAGATCGTCATCCAACGTTTACGGTGATTTGAAATCGATTTATCCCACTTATCTCACCTAAAATTTTACTTTCTTACAATATGCCTGCTTAAAATTTATCTTGCTTACAATTTGGTTTATTTACAGGCTACTTCGAGTTAGTTTTAAGCTTGATCTGCCCATTTACAGATAAATTTTGCTTACTTTGCAATTAATAATTTTACTTGTTTATTGATAGATTCCATCCACTTGATAATTGATTTTACTTACTTCGCAGATTGATTATACCGTGCGATCTTTTCGGATATTTTTGCCATATCAGCTGTGATTGCATAGCTACTCGCTAATTTGCGCAATTTTTTCTCCTTCAACGATATATAGTTTAGCACCATGATTATGATGAAATCCCTATATCGCGATGGGTAAGTCTATGATAAGTTAAAATTCTGTCAATAAAATCCACAGCATAGATTAAATTCTAAACTTCTAAAATACTGAAATTTTAAAATCACTATCCATCGCCATTATCGTAATATGCGGAATCTCAGCAATAAAATTTAAAGACAAAATTTCACGAAATTTCATAAAATCCCATAAAGCTCCGTCAAATTTCTAAGTTAATTTCGATTCTGCCTTCTTTCCGTCGAGCTAGCCATACTATCTATTTAGTAGCATTAGCCTCGCTTGCATTTATTTTATTCATCGCGGCTACTACATTGCAGCTAAACTCCGCTCCCAGCTTGCAGGCTTTGTCGTAGTAGATCATCGCCTTATCCAGATCCGGCTCGCCAAATTCCTTCTTTGAATACGCTAGCCCGACCCTTTGGCATCCCTCTGCTAAAGCAGCATCGCAAGATTTGAGGAAAAACTTAAGAGCGCCCTGATAGTCTTTCTCTTCGTAGCTAGCGACCGCAGCATTTAAGCAGCCCTCGCCTAATCCCAAATCGCATGATTTGGCAAAAAATGCGAACGTATTTTTCTTATCGGCATTTTTATAAGAGATTATCGCGGCGTTGTAGCAAGCTTTGGCGGCTCCCAGCTCGCACGCTTTGGAATAAAACCGCGTGGACTTGCCCTTATCTTTCGTAGTTTTATATAAATTTTGCTCGTCGTAATATAAATCCCCCGCGATAGCACAGCTATTTTCCAGCCCCGCTTCACAAGCTTTTTCAAACGGCTTTTTTGCTGCCTCATAATCGCGCTCCTCAAGCAAATACGCTCCATAGTCTTCGCACGAATTAGCCCTACCGACGCCGCATCCGACAAACGAGACCCCCTGCGGGAAAAATATCTGCGCGAGTAAGTAGGCTGCTACGATTAGTGCGGCAATCGACGCTAAAATTTTCATTTTTGCTCCTTTTAAATTTTAAAAATAATTATAGCAAAAAGCGAGGGATAAAATTTTAATTTTTGATAATAGCTGTGAAATCTCCGGCGAATTTTTGCAAAATTCCTATCAAAATCCCAAGCAAAATTTTTGAATAAAATTCTAAACGGAACTTTGAGCGGAATTTCAAAAAGACAAATTAAAATTTTAATTGCAAGATTGTTTTTATGGCTGGCTGCCCCACTTTTTTACTCGCACGTCTATGCGGCATCCACGGCGCCTGCAGTATTTATAATAATAAAGCATTTAATCCTGAGGTATGAAACGCCCATATCCTTTACAATGACGATTTATCAGGGCGACAATCTAATGCGTAAAATATTTTGTTGCATACCAAGCCCATGGTGAGCATCTTGCCGTGCCCTAGAAAACTTTTGAAAATTTCGCATTGCTGCTTAGAAATTTTAAAAAATTTTACACTGCCAGCCTTTAAATTTTATCTTAGAAATAGGCTTGCCTATGCCAAAACTGCAGGCGTAATGCGTCTTTAGGCGTTTTGGCTCCAATACCCAGGATTCTTAGATCGCACCACTTAGATATATGAGCCCTAAAATAATTTAGGCCGCGCAGTATCTGTATAGCGTACGTAAATTTCATCTATGTAGGTTGCGACTGAGATTTCAGCCGCGCAAGCCCAGCCTGTAAAATTCTGCTAGTTTTAAAATCCAAATGCCACGTAGAATTCTATCCATTTAAAGAGCTTTACTTCAAAATTTATTAGCTGCAAGCCGCACTCCCTAGCGCTCAAACTCTATCACAGCCTCCTCCTCGCCGAACCACATCACGGAGTTTTTTATATCGCAAAACCTCGCCTCGTCCACCATCAGCTCAGCTAGCACCACTCGCGCCGCCTCGCTGTTTCGCGCCTCCGCAAACGCCTGCACGCTCTCATACCACAGCTCGCCCATCGCGTCGTAGTTAAACGCCGCCGTCTCGCGCTTGGTACTCTGCCCCTCTGGAAAGACGGGCATGGTTTTTGCGTAGCGGACGATGTTTAGCACCTTTTGATTAGCCAAAACCTTTTGTGAATGCGCCGCCCAGTGTGCCACAAACTCCTGCTGCGTGATACCCGGCGCCTTTTTTACTAACATCGTGATCTTAAACATAACCGCTCCCTAAATGAAATTTATCCAAAATTTGCGCCCTATTCTATGATGCATCCGCGTTTTTACAATTTTACTTAGCATTCTTTGCGTCTAAATAGACCTTTAAAGAAACTTAAATAGTAGCCGTACGCGCGAACGCAGATCCCAAAATACATAAGCCTCACTACTTGAAGCTCAAACCACCGTCAATCTCACTCGGTTTAACCGCCTAAAGCGTCATTTACGGATGCTCCGAAATAAATTATACAGACTCTTTTTAGGCAAAGCAAAATTTCGCCAAGCTTTAACGGACGATGAAATTTTATCAATCTCTAACGAGCATAAAATTCCGTCCGTTTTAGGCGAGCGAGTAAAATTTCGCGGCCTTTCAAACGGCGACAAAATAGACAAACGGCAAAACAGACGAGTGGCAATTCTATCTTGCGCCGCCGCGCGCAAATTACATCACTACGCGCGTGCCTAGCCCCTGCTCGCCAAAAACCTCTGCAAAATTATCGTCGCGGCGATGCTATCAAAGCGCGGATCCTTGCCGCCGCCCTTAGCGCATTTACTCGCAAACTCCGCCGCTTCGGCGCTCGAAAAGCTCTCATCTTGAAATTTTATCTCGCCGTCAAAATCCAGCAGCGAGGCGAAGTGGCGTATGCGCCTGCTCATCTCCTCCTCGCTCGCCCCGCCGCGCGGCACGCCCAGCACTAGCACGCTGGCACCCTTTTCGCGCAGCAGTTCGCTTAGCTCGCGCGCGGCTTGGGTGCGGTTTTTGCGCAGGATCGGCTCGCACGGAAGCGGTGTCTTATCATCCGGTGCCGCTGCCACGCCGATACGCTTAAGCCCAAGATCGATCGCAACTATCAAATTTCATCCTTTGCTAATATCAAATTTTGCGGAATTTCGCTATCAAAATTCTATCGCTGAAATTCCGCGATCGAAATTTCATAGCTAAATTTCATCGCAGAATTTCACCGTGGAATTTTATGAAATTTAATACAAAATAGGCATAATAAATTTCACTCGCTCGCGCCGCTCGCGAGCTATTAAATTTAGCGTGCCACGAGCTTCAAATTTTAAAATTTCGATCGCCGCGCCGACTTGGTACATCCGCACTGAGTCCGCGCGAGCTGCATGTAAGCGACACCCAAACTCACGGCAGCCATAAATCCTGCCGTGCAGATACAGACGTGCAACCAACCCACCCCACGCAAAATCAAAATTTTAAAGCAAACCCACACTCACGCGGCGGAGCAGATACAAGTCCCTACGCTTTATAACTCGTAAAATTTTGCTGCCACGCTCAAAATTTTTCCTTGCGGCAAATTTAGCCTACCACACTCGCGCTGAAATCCGCAGCCAAATTTACCCGCAAAAATTTAGCATGATAGGCAAACAAACATTTAAACGCTATTTCAGAAAATTTCATGCATTTTAACGCTTAAATTCCACGCCGCAAAGTATTTACAAATTGCGCGTGGCATTCACAAACCGATCATTACCACAAGCGGGGCGAGCGGCGCCGACAAACAAACCGCGCGAGTTTGTTTTAAGCTCAAGTGCTACTTGCGGAAGGTAAAATTTTACCGAGCCGCCTTTTTCTAAATTTAAACTCAGGCCGCGCAGACTACGCGCTGTACAAACAAGCCGTACCGGCAGGCGGTGCGCAAGTCATAGCGAGCAAACGCCAATCATCGGCTACTTTGCCACGATCTTTGCGCCTAAAATTTCGATCCTGCCTTCAAGCTCGTATTCGTAAATTTTATCTCCGAAGCGCTCGATCGCCGCTTGCAGATCGGAATTTAGCGCTAAAAATTCCATCACCTCATCCTGCGCGCGCTCAGTGCTTTGCGGCGTCTGCGGAGCCAAAGACTCGACAAACTCGCCAAAATCCGCGATCAGCCGCGCCTGAGATTTTGCGAGCAGATCGTTCGTACCAGCGCTCTCGTCCATACGGTGCGGCAGTACGTATACGGGCACGCCCATCTCGCGGGCCAGGCGCGCGCTTTGCAGCGAACCGCTGCGAGGCTCGGCTTGAGCGACGATCAGCGCTTCGGACAGCGCCACGACGATACGGTTGCGCTGCAAAAACTGAAATCCGCGCGCGCTCACGCCGTCCTCATACTCGCTAAGCGCGAGACTGCGTTCGTAAATTTTGCCGATCATAGCGGCGTTTTGCGCGGGATAAATTTGATCAAGGCCGTTTCCAAAAACTGCGATCGTGTTTGGAAACGCCCCTTCATGCGCGGCTATGTCGCAGCCGATCGCCGCGCCGCTTACGACGCAAAAGCCCGCATCGCTCAAAGCACGCGCAAGGCGCAGGATCAAATTTTTGCTATAAACGCTCATTTTACGCGAGCCCACGATCGAGATGCGGCGCTTTTGTAACATCGCCGCATCGCCCCTAAAATACAGCTGCGCGGGCTCACTCACACCGAGCCTTTTTAAGCTTGGAATTTTAAAACCGAGCTCACTCGTAGTACTCATAAATTTCGTCCAAATAGACCAAATCGACCTCGCCTAGGATGTCGGCGCTGTTCGCAAGCGCGCGCAGAGTGGAGCTTTTGGGATGGCCGATGGCGATGGCATAACCCTGCTTTTTAGCAAGCGCGACGGCTTCACGCAGCTTTTTGCGCACCGCAGCGACGCTGTTTTGATTATCTAAAAACACGTCGCGATGCACATATCGCATGCCGAGCCCCTTCATCGCTGCCTTAGCCTTGGTAGCGGGGCTCGTGCGCGAGTCGATAAATAAAAATCCATGCTCGTTCATCGCGCGCAGTAGGTTTTGCATCGCGCGCTCGTCGGCTGTAAATTTAGAACCGGTGTGGTTGTTTATAAATTTAGCGTTCGGGAAGTCCGCGCGCAGCCTGGCTATGACGCCGCGTAGCTTCTCGTAATTATCCGAAGCTCGCAGCGTCGCGGAGTTATTTTTGGCAGAGCTCGCCTCCATCGGCAGATGGATCGCGTAATGCTCAAAGCCGCGAGCGAGCGAGCGCGTGTCCTTGCGCTGGTACTCGGGCGGGAAGATGGACGGCGTCACTCGCACGGGCAGAGCGGCGATCTTTTGCGCCTGCTCGCCGGTGCCTACGTCGTCGATGATGATCGCAAGCTTTGCGCGAGAGCCTGCAGGCAATGCTTTGCGCGGAGATTTAGAAAGATCGTCCGCGCCGCTAGAAGCATGGCTTTGCGCGGTAGAATTTATGGAATTTCCTGGAGCGGAATTTGACGCGGTAAAATTTACGTCAGATCCGTCGCTCGCCGAATTTGCGGCGGCGGAATTTGCGGAAGCCATAGAATTTACGGAATTTTGCGAATCGCCGTTTGCGGAATTTTCTCCTGCGGAATTCCGCCGTGCGGGCTCGATGCTCATCTTCGGCGTAGTTACGTTTTGCTCGGCGATCTTATCAAGCTCCTTTTGAATCAGAGCTTCCTTCTGTGCAGCGCTTAAACGAGGCTTTTTACCGCGAGAATCGGAAGGGCTCTCGGGAGTTTGTTTGCGCGAGCTTTGCTGCAACGCGGCTTTATTGCCCGAAAATACGAGATCCAAAACCGCGTAGGTAACCGCACCGCTTAAAAAGCATAAGATTACGACAAAGGCGATCGTTGCGTAGTTGATCGGGTGCTTTTTGCGGCGCCCGCGTGGATTTGTATTAGCCAAAGCTCAGCCGAAATCAGTTTTTATCTTTATTTACGAGCTTACCCTTGGCGATCCACGGCATCATCGCGCGAAGCTTATCGCCGGTTTTGGTAAGCAAGCTGTTTGCCGTGATGTTGCGCTCGGCGTTCATTCGCACGTAGCCAGCTTTGCGCTCAAGGATGAAGTCTTTTGCAAATTTGCCGTTTTGAATCTCTCTTAACACCTCTTTCATCGCCGCTTTGCTGCTTTCGTTTACGACGCGGTTTCCGCTTACGTAATCGCCGTATTCTGCGGTGTTTGAGATCGAGTAGCGCATATCGGCCATGCCGCCTTGATAGATGAGATCCACGATCAGCTTCATCTCGTGCTGGCACTCAAAATACGCCATCTCAGGCTCGTATCCAGCCTCTACGAGGGTCTCAAAGCCTGCGTTGATGAGCGCGCAAAGTCCGCCGCAAAGTACAGCCTGTTCGCCGAAAAGATCGGTCTCGGTCTCTGCTTTGAAGGTCGTTTCGATGATGCCGGTGCGACCGCCGCCGATCGCGCTTGCGTAGCTTAGAGCAAGCTCTTTGGCTCTGCCGCTTTCGTTTTGCGAAACGGCGATCAGCATCGGTACGCCGCCGCCGCTTACGAACTCGTTGCGGACGGTGTGGCCCGGGGCTTTCGGAGCGATCATAATGCAGTCGACGCCCTTTGGAGGGACAATCTGTCCGAAGTGGATATTAAAGCCGTGCGCGAACGCGATCGCGTTGCCCTCGCTTAAATTCGGCTCGATCTCCGCTTTGAAAATATCGCTTTGAAACTCATCGGGCGTTAGGATCATCACAAGATCCGCAGCCTTCGTAGCCTCGCCGACGCTCATTACTTTAAAGCCCTTTGCCTCGGCCTTGCTCCAGCTCGTGCCGCCCTTTTTCAGGCCCACGATGACCTCTACGCCGCTATCGCGTAAATTTTCGGCGTGAGCGTGTCCCTGCGAGCCAAAGCCGATCATAGCGACCTTTTTAGCCTTAATCAAACCCAAATCGCAATCTTTGTCGTAAAAAACGTTTATTGCCATAACGCATCCTTTTTTAAAAAATTTAGGCGAGATTGTAGCTAAAATTTGCTTTTATGCAGATAAACCGCGCGCCGCAAGGGCGGATAAAGAAATTTTGAGCTATCATTGAGGCATAATTTAGCTTTGAAGGAGCGAAAATGAAAGTGGGATTTATCGGCGGCGGAAATATGGGCGAGGCGATGATCGCAGCACTTTGCGGAGCCGGCGGACGAGATTGCGCGGCGCGCGGAGAAAATTTTGCAGAGGATAAAGAAAATTTCGCGCACGGCGGGCGGAATTTTATTTCCGATGCTCAAAATTTTACCGCTTGTGGGCAGAATTTCGAGCCCAATATGCAAAATTCCGCTAGCGACGAGCATGATTCCTCTTGCGCGCAGTCCAGCTCCGATACGAAGCTTCAAGTCCTAGCCTACGCTAGAAGTAAAAACGAATTTTTGCGCAAGCGCTACGGCGTGCAAATTTTACAAGACGAGACGCAACTGGCGCACGAAGCGGATATGATCGTGCTCGCGACCAAGCCCGCCAGCTACGAGGGGATTTTGCGCCTGATCGCGCCCGAGCTCGCGGGCAAAATCCTGCTTCTTTTGGCGCCGAATTTCAAGCTGGAGTGCGCCCAAAATATCGTGGGTGCGGACGTTTTCGTGGCTCGCGCGATGCCAAACGTCGCTGCGGGTATCGGCGCGTCGGCTACGGCGCTGTGCTACGGCGAGTATTTTGATGAGGCCAGTCGGGAGATCGTACGAGCGCTAGCCGCCAAAATCGGCAAATTTTACGAGATAGATGAGGCTGGCTTTGCCGCATTTACGGGGATCGCAGGGAATCTGCCCGCGTATGTGTGCACCTTTATCGAGGCTGCGGCGGATGCGGGCGTGCGGGGCGGATTGCCGCGGGCGCTGTGCTACGACGCGGTAGCGGCGGCGGTAGAGGGCACGGCGCGCCTGGTGCAAAGCGGCAAGCGTCCATCGGAGCTTAAAGACGCGGTCTGCTCGCCTGCGGGCACGACGATAGAGGGACTCGCAGCGCTCGAGGCGGCGGGGTTTCGCGCAGCGGTGATGGCGGCGATCGAGGCGTGCATTGCCAAAGCTCGCGGCTAGCCTCGCCGCACTTCGTCGGTTTCGGATTTCAAACGCAGCGCGTTTGCGTTCGCGCTAATATCAGAATTCTGTGCGGGCGCGCTAGCTAGAATTTTGTCTTATTTTTAAATCAAACGAGCTTGCCGCTCCTGCAGCGGCGGAATTTACGAGCTCTATGGCGAACAAGCCGCCAAGCCCGCATTGCATTTAAATTTTAAAATTTAGCGACTTTGGAAATTTTAGATCAAAATTTACGCTTAAAATTTTAAATTTAGAGATTGTAAATTTAGCGCTCGCAGCAGGGCAAAATTTTGATTTTTAGCGGCGCGAGCCTACGTCCACAACCATTAAAATCAAAATTTAACGCATCATAGTAGATGCGCCCGCGACTGCGAACTTGTTAAATAAAAACTCACGCAGAACGCAAGCGCTAAAATAGTGCGTCTTGCGCCGCAGTCTTATTAAGACACAAATGCAAATTGCAAAATTTCGCCGCTCACGCAAACAGCAAACCAAAACTAGCCGCGGAAGCATATTTTACTACCAGAGCGAGCCGCATCAAAACACATTTCGCCACCCAAGCAAGCCTTAAATTTAAACTACGCTTCGCCGCCGAGCTGCAAACCAAACCTGTGCGCCAAACCCTGTCAATCTGCGCAATAAAATTTGACTTTTCATCCGGTCAGAACTTCGCACGCAAAACCGCGATAAGCAAGATCAGATAAATTCCTTCTCCAAAGGCTGCTTCGCGTTGCCGTCTGTGTCAAAAAGCACCCGCCCGCAGACCTCGCAAACCTCATCTCTTGGCGACGGCTCATCCGCATCCAGCTGCCACGCGGACATCTCGCCGCACTCGCAGTTTATGACGTAAAGGATCTGCCTTTTGCGGCGCTTGCCCCACGGCGCGATATCCCAAAATAGCTCCTCGCGCTTGCCTAGCTTTTTAAAATCTTTCTCGGCATCCTTGTGCGCGACGAGCAGATAATATGCGTCGCTATGAAGATCCAAAGTAAAGAGCCTAAAATCGCTCTTCTTCAGCGCCTTTTGAAACTCGTTCATCAAAAACGGGCTCGCATCGCCGCGCTCGAAACCCTCTTTTTTTGCTTCTTTTTCGAGCCTTGCGTAAATTTTATCGCACTCTAGAGCCACGCCGCTTTGCAGCGCATCAAGCCTAGAGCTGATAAATTTGCCCACATCGCCCGTCTCGTCCTCGCCGGCCCAATCAAGCATCCAAACAAGCCCTTTTCCGATAAGTGCATCCAAAAACTCGCCGTCATTCATCTCGCCCGTTTTCCCAAAACCGCCCGTCTCTCCCGCCGTCAAATGCTTTAGGACGCAGCACTGATCCTTCGTCATCTTCGCTCCTTTTGATTAAATTTACCGTCTATGTGGGTCTGTTTAAATTTTACTCCCAAAAAGCTTTAAGCTTACTTTTCGCAACTCCTTGCGCTGCAAATTTAGCTCGCGGCGGCGGGTAAAATTTACGCTATAATTTCACAAAAGCGCTAAAATTCCAACCGAAAAGGACGCAAATGCAAACGGATCTGCAAGAAAAGATTAAGGAGCTGCAGCGCAAGATCGCGCGCGAAATCACCTATTTTCAGACAGGCGGAGTGAGGCCGCGAGGCGCGATCGATGAGTGCTGGATCGGCCGCGTGCTCGCCTGCGCGGCGGACGAGGAGCTGCCTGTGGATCAAAACGGCGCGCCGATGCTCCCTCTGGCACAGTTTTACCTACCCGCGCTGCCCTACGTGCCGCAGGTCTTGGACGGCGTCAAGCTGCTTACGGTCTTCATCTCGCAGGATCTCATCGGCAAATTTGATGATGATATGGACGGCCTGTGGGCGATCCGCGAGTATAGCGACGTAAGCGAGCTCGTCATAAAAGAGCTTGCAAATCCGCGCTCGCAGATAAGACCCTTTCCTTTGCAGCCAAAATTTGCCGCGGACGATACGCCCGTTTGGGACGGCGGCGGGCTGGATGCGGACGCCATAGATGAAATTTTGCGTCTTGAGGAGACGGAGGGGCTCGAGTATTACGACGACATCGCCTTGGAGTTTTATAACTGCACGAAATTCGGCGGCTACCCCTCCTTTTGCCAGTCGGGAGTGAGCTTCGGCGAGGGCTATCAGTTCGTTTTTCAGATTTCTTCAGACGAAAAGGCGGGCTTTAACGTCATTGACGGCGGCAGCTTGATGTTTGCCAAAAACTCGCAAAGCGGGGCGTGGAGCCTGTATTATGATTTCGATTAGGCGCGCGAAATGTAAATTTAGCTCGCTCGCAAAATTCCGCCGCTTTAAACGGACGCCGGGAGCGAGTAAATTTACGATGAAATTTTATCTGCGCTCGGCCTTGAGCTCGCTCAGTGCGGATTAAATTTAGACGGCGCCCGATCTAGATTAAATTTAAGCCGCCGAGAGGCGGGCCGAATACGGCAAGCGGGCCGAATACGGCAAGCGGGCCGTGAAAAATTCGGCGCAGCAAAATTTTAAAATTTTATAGCCTGAGATTTCGGCTTCGAGCTTGAAATTTAGGCCTGAGTTTAAAATTTTAACCCGCAAATTTAAAGGAGCGAAAATGAACGCAAACGAGCTTGCAAACATCTGGCGCAGGCCGATCTACCTGCCCTATCTGCAAGAACCGCTCACGCCCGAGGCGCTGCGAGCTGCAGAAGAGGAGCTAGGGCACGCTCTGCCGCGCGAGCTTACTATGATGCTGAGCGTACAAAACGGCGGCTACCTGCGCTACGAGCTAGAGGGCTACCCGCTGGACGCCATCAGCGGCATCGGCGAGGCGCATCCGTCGCTTACGCGCTTTAGCTGGGGTGAAGAGCGCGAATGCGTGAGCTTCGAACTTGACGGGCTGGTGCCGTTCAGCGGCGACGGGCATTGGTATCTGTGCCTGGACTACCGCGCCAGCGAACAGCCTGCGGTCGCCTACATCGACGTAGAATGCGATGAGCAAAGCATCATCGCGCAGGATTTCGCTTCGTTTTTGGCGCTTTTGCGGCTCGATACGGGCGGCAAGATCGCGCTGCAAACGGGGTTCGATCTAGACGGCACGAAGGCGCGGCTGGAGGAAATTTTGAGCGTTCGAGCTAAAGCCGCCGATCCGCAGCTTTACGGCTTTAGCGTGTATAATTTCGCTCGCGATGGCGGCATGCTGAGCCTTAGCCCGAACGAGGTTCGGCTCGGATTTGCCAGGCGGGGCGAGCGGCGGTTTAAGGAGCTTAAAAACTTCAGCGAGCCCGCCCTACGCTATGCTGAGCTGGACGGTAGCGCGATGATACTGGACGTTTTCAAAGAGGAGCTGATGGGTGAAATTTTGCGCGAGCTCAAGAGCGCAGGCTTGTGCGCACAGAGCCTAAAAGACGCGGTCGGCGCGTAGGCTTTAGTAATTAATAGCGTAGTTTTGTGTCGGCACGCGCTCGTGCAACCAGCAATACGGGCTTACGAGCGCAAATCTAGCTCGCTGCGGCGGGTAAAATTTCGCTATAATTTTGCCAATTTAACAAAGGAGAAAAGGGTGAGCGTAGAATTTCGCGTCAAAAACAAAAAGTGCCCGCTATTTATGGGCTATTCGGACGCCATGAGCGTAGGCAAGGCATTGGAGCTCCTGCCCGATCTATCGGTATTTGACATAGATGAGAGCGCCGAGGGCTTTGACGAAAGGGCGTTTTTAAAATCGCCTTTGAGCGAGCAGGAGTGCTTGATTTTGGGCGTGCGGGGCAAGAGCGGGCGCGGAATGGAGCTAAGATATGACGAGGAGCAGCAAAGCTACGCCGTGCGCGTAAATACGCCCGCGACGATCTTTGATTGGGTTTTGGCGATCTCATATCTGCAAGCGTTATCTAAGCAGCTGCAAAGCGAGATCGCGGATGAAAACGGCGAAATTTACACCCACGACAGTATAGAACAATTCGACTACGAGCGCGATATAGCGGCGGGGCTACATTCGATAGATCAGCACTTAAGCGGCGATACGGAGGTAAATTTTTGCTACGGAGTAGAGAGACCTTTTGCGATAAACCGCGCGATGATGGATGAGATTTTAGCCTCATACAACCCCTCTGCCGAGTTTAGCAAGCGGCTAACCGAGGTGCAGTACCTTGGCGCTTACAGCGCGTGCCAGAGATTTTATCGAAATGGAGATGACGGCACGATAATGGGCTCATACGCGCTCACGCAAGACCTGCCCACTATCCTGCCCTACAAACCGTTTGTGGAATGGCAAAACACCGAGATGCTGAAAAATAACGACGTCGCGCGCTGGCAGATCGCGCTAATAGGCATAGATGGCGACGAAAACGACGCAGGTAACTACCGCGCGATCGCCGAGCTAGAATATGGCGAGTTTATCGCGCGCTTGCCGAAGCAAAACTACCGCTTCATCGATGCGAGCTATATTTTGGTGGATGGGCTAAGCGCCGAACAGCTAAAGGCGCTGGCAGGCTAAATTTTACTTGCGGTGAAATTATACAGAATTTTATCGAGGATTGACGCCGCAAAATTTAAAGGGGCGAAATTTGCGGTAAATTTTGCGGTGCACAGAATTTTAAAATTCTAAATCCGGTTTACGGAATTTCATCTCGGCAAAATTTTAAGAAAGCAGAATTTTATCGTGGCAGAATTCCGTAGATATAAAATTTAGAGAGGTTAAAAATGGAAATGACTTATTATGATTTAAAAATTTACGATAACGGCATGATGCGAGGTGTACTGCAAGATGACATCGAGGCACTGCCGTTTTTCGACTACTGGCAAAAGATGAGCCTATGCTCGACGCAAGGCATCTACATAGACGAAAATGGCAAAGAGCACAGGCTCGTCTATCTGCACGACTGGGAAAAATTTTGCAGATTATTCGCTCGAGAACAGAAGCTACTTAAACGCGCTCCCGCCGGTAGCAAAAATGAGCGATCCGATCCGTAGCGCATCTCGTTAAGTAGCATAGAAGCAATCCAGGCTTTAGCGCATCTCGATAGGCGGTGGAGAGATACGACCAAAGCGTAGCACATTTTGGCTGGCGGAGAAATAGCACTCTAGCCGCAATGTATTTCGATAGGCGACAAGTAATACGTTCTGTCACAACGCAAGCGGATTTTATCCGCCAAATAGCGGCGCGCGTTAATCAACCAAAATCGCCGCTCTACTCAAATCAGGGTTCAAGCTTAGCTCATCTATGACCCGCAAAAGCTCTAAAATTTCATTTTTGATCTCAGCGGCGTCCTCTAAGCTCGGCGGCGGCGAAAAGAGCGTTGTTTCAAACTTATTCTTCGCTCCGTTTAAAAATAGATAAAGCTTATCGTCCATAAACGCCGCGCTCACTCCCATTTTCCCCGCGAATTTTTCCTTTAGCTCTCGCAGACGCTGCATAAACGCGGGCGTCAAAAGATACCTCGCCCCTACTTTATCATCCGCAAAGACCCTAAATTCTTTGCTAAAAAACACGTCGTCCATCTGCTCTTTTTCGCCTAAAAATTTAGTGTTTAGCGTGCGGCTCGCGACTATAGTTTGTCCGCTAAATTTCTTGTAAAACTCGCAGACTAAAACCGAGCCGCTGAACGCCTGCATATCCTTCATGGCCTCCCATGCAAAAATTATCGCGGATAGCAAATTTAGCGCCGCCGAGTCGCTTAGCTCCAGCGCCGCGCCGTTTGGAATATCGATTGCTTCGCTGAGGTTAAATTTGACGCCTTTATAAATGCCCTTTATTTGATCTTCGGCGCGAAACTCATCGGGCGAATAGATGCCGATCCTGCGAAATTCCTTACGGCTGATGCCGGCATTCGGATCGTAGCTAAAATTTGGATCTGTGCCCCAAATAGCGGCGCGGACGAAAACGTCTTTGTAAAACGCTTTGTAATCCCCCAGCTCGCTGGTCACTCGGCCCCTGTTAGCCATTAGTGCAGCGAGAAAAAACGGGATATAGATAATGATGAAAAATAGCGGTGCAAGGCGATTTTCAAAAAGATGGCCTACGGCAAATCCGCCGCTCACGGGCAGTATAATTATAAATAAAATCCCCAAAAACAAATACTTTGCAAATGCAAGCCGACACTCTTTTTGCTTTTTGGTTGTGGCAACTATCGCTTCGTTTAGATTCAAAATTTTACCTTTTTCTAAATTTGCGCGGCGGATTTCGCACTCGGAGCAAATTTTAGCAAAATTTACGCCGCAAAGATACGGCAGGCGTGAGTAAATTTTATTCGGCGAATTTATAAGTCTATTAAATTTACGCCGCAGCGGCGATCTACTCGGACGTGCGCTGATTTAGCCACATTTTAAGATTGCCCGCGCCCTCTTTTAGCACCCCAAATCCTGCCGCGGCGACACAGACAAAATTAATTAGCGAGCCCCTTCCGCCGACGTTTAAAATCCCAAAGCCTACAATCCATAGCGCCGCGCCGAAGCCAAGCATGCACACGGCGGTCGCGATCCCCAGCTTGCGGCGCAAGGGGCTTGGCTTGCGCGCTACCTGAACCCTCGTAATCACGTAGCTGCCTGCGTATCCTCCGCGGATGAAATACGCGCGCGCAAGCTCGCCCTCCTCCACGGGGATATCGTTAAACTCGCCGCGCAGCTTCACGCCGTCTATTTCGAAAAATACCCAAATTTTGCTATTTCCTCTTGCAGCGTGGACGCGGAGATTTCGAACCTCGCCCGTGATCTCATATTCCAATTTGTCTCCTCAAACAGCTTCGCGCTTTGCTTCCGCGCTAAATTCCGCGCCGTAAAATTTTAAAATCTAAATTTTGTCTTGCTTGCAGCGCTGCCCATGAAATTTTAAAGTTGAGATTCTGCGAGCCCTGAATTTAGAGCTGAGCCTTAAAAAAATTTTATAGCAATAGAATTTCAAGTAAAGCTCCGCTGCTAAATTTGGCTAATCGCATGCATGGGCTATCTGCGCCTTACCGAATTTTGCACGTCGCAAAATTGCGGCGAAATTCCGCGCTACAAAAGCTCACAAATCCGCCGCGGCAATATCGCAGGCAAGCCCATCGCAAAAACCAATACCGCGCGACGAGTAGCGTAGATAGACGGTGCAAGGCAGGCAGCGCACGACAGATGCCATACGACGGACGGCGAGCAATACAAAATAGGCAGCGTGCACGGCAGGCAGTACAAATCGGCAAACGTGCGCCGGGCGACCAAGCGCCTACTTCTTTAAAATTTCGTTTTTCATAAATTCGTAGATCTGGCAGGATTTTTTATTGCCCGCGTCGCAGCCCTTTTTGACGCATCCAAGCCCCTTGGAAAACCCGCGCAGATCCCCCTTGCTCACATACAAATAGCCTAAATTATTGCAGGCATCGCCGTAGCCCAGCTCGCAGGATTTGGTGTAAAGCTTCTCCGCCTTGTCGCGATCCTGCGGCGCGCCGAGACCCTTATCATACGCAACGCCGGCGTTATAGCAGCTATCCACTAGCCCGCCGTCGCAACCTCGCTCGAAAAAGCTCACCGCCTTTGCCAGGTCCGCCGCAAGCCCAAAACCGCCCGTGAAATAGACCACGGCCGCATTATGACAGCTCTTAGCATAGCCCAAATCGCAGGCCTTAATGTAGCGCTGCGCGGCGGCAACGAAGTCCCTACCCAGGCGCCCCCTTTGATACAGGTTGCCTAGCTTATGGCAAGCTATGACGACGTTTTTATCGCACGCTGCGGCATAAAATACGCCCGCTTGCGTCGCATTGCCCTCGCCGTCGTATAGGGTCCCCAAATCAAAGCAGCTATCTTTCTCGCCCGTCTCGCAAGCCTTAGCAAGAGCGAGCATGGCGCCTTCGTAATCTCCGCGGGAGAGCTTGTCGCACCCCAGCTGCGCGCAGCTTACGCCGTCGCCGCGGTAGCATTTAAACGACAAAACGGGTGACGGCAAAAAAAGCACCATAACCAAGATGCAAACGGCGATCAAAAGCGCCGCTATGTCGATGATCTTTCTCATATCTATCCTTTTTGCGGCGATGCGCCGCGGGGCTTAAGGAGTACTCTTGCAGGCAAATCCCGCCAAGGAGAATTTTACGAATTAAATTTCGTCGTATGAAATCTAATCTGCACAAAAATTTTAGTCCTCAAGCCTTGTTTTAAAATTTTACTTCGAACTTCCACGCTGCAAAATTTTAAAATTTCGAAATTCCGCAAGCGGTAAATTTACGGCCAAATTTTAAATTTTGCGAACGGCGCAGTAGCGATACCGCAAAACCGCTCGTAAAATTCTAAAATTGAAATTTTACGAGCGGTAAATTTAGAACTAGCTTTAAAATTTCATAGCTATAAATTTAAGTAAAATTTCGCTTTGTATTTTAAATCATAAAATTTCGTTCGTGAGATTTAGGGCGATCGGCGCGAAATATAGCCTGTGCGGCTACATCTTCTCTTTCGCGCTTAGACCCATCAGAGCAAACGCAGTGCGGATACTAAGCGCCACGAGCGCAAACAGCTTGAGCTTCGCATCCTCGTTCTCGCTGCCTACGACGCGGTTTTCGTTGTAGTATTTATGAAAGTCTGCTGCGAGCGCCTTTAGGAAATCGGGCAGCTTCTGCAAGCCGCGCGAATTAAATGCGTCGTTTAAAATTTCATTCAAGCCAAGCGCCGCAAAAGCTAGACCGAGCCCCGCTTCATCCAGCGTGCCGAAGTCCGCACCTAGGACGTCCGCCTCGCGCTTGCCCGCTTTGGTAAAAATTTGATTGACCCGCGCGTGGGCGTAGTTGATGTAAAAGATCGGGTTGCTGCTGTCCTCGCGCGCGAGCTCGTCCACGTCGAACTCAAGCGGCGTCTCGCCCTTTTTGCTGATGAAGATAAATCGCATCGCGTCTCTACCGATCGCGGCGAGCACGTCGCTCATCAAAATCGCGTTGCCCGCGCGCTTGCTCATTTTGTAGGTCTGCCCGTCTTTGAGCAAATTTACCATCTGCATTAGGATGATCTCGAGCCTGCTTTCGTCGTAGCCCAGAAAATGCACGGCGGCCTTTAGGCGCGCGATATAGCCGTGGTGATCGGCGCCCCAGATGTTGATGCAGCGCTCATATCCGCGCTCAAATTTGTTGTTGTGATAGACGATGTCGCCCGCGAGATAGGTCGGGCGCGCATCCTCGCGGATGACGACGCGATCTTTTTCGTCGCCGAGCTGCGATGAGCGGATCCAAATTTTGCCGTCCTGCTCATACATCTTGCCGCTACGCTCAAGCTTCCTAATCGTAGGCTCAAGCTCGCCATATAGGCTCTTTTCGCTAGCCCAGTTTTGGATATGGATGCCCGCGTCTGCGAGATCTTTTTGGATGATCTTTAGCACTTCGTCTTTAGCGAACTCCGCAAGGATCAAAACGCGCGATTCGTCGCGGAAAATTTCATCGCCGAATTGGGCGCGCGCAAGAGGGATGATCTCGTCGATATACTCGCCGCGGTAGTATTTCTCGGGGTAGCTCACGTCCTCGCCCGCGAGCTCGCGCGCACGAAGCGCGATCGAAGTACCCAAAAGCTCGATCTGATTGCCCGCGTCGTTGATGTAGTACTCCGTATCGACGCGGTGCCCCAGATAGCCTCCGATGCGCGCAAACGTATCGCCGTAAACGGCGCCGCGCACGTGCCCGATATGAAGCGGACCTGTAGGATTGGCGCTGATATATTCAAGCAAAATTTTTTGCGGCATAGTGGCGGAATTCCGCACCTCATCGCAATTTGACGCTACGACGGAATTTGACGCCGCCTCGGAATTCTGCGAAATAAAATTTTGCCTAGCGGCGGAATTCTGCGATTTGGCAGTGTCGTTGCCGCTCGCAGCTAGATTTGCAGCGGAGTCTTTGCAAGCAGGCTCGCTCGCGCAAAGCTTTTCCGAAGCCGGTAAAATTCCGCCCCCGAGCTTTGCGTCGTTTTTTGCAAAATCACAGCCCAAGCTAAGAGCATTTTCAGCAAGAGCGCCCAACACGGCGGGCTTTAGGTGAAAATTTAGATAGCCATTTACCGCCGTGGCGCTTAGAATTTCGCTATCTTTAAATTTAGCCGCAAGCTCCTCGGCGATGAGCTTTGGCGCCTTTCGCAGCTCCTTAGCCAGCGCGAAAGCCTCGGGCGAGGCGTAATGAGCCAAACTTTTATCTTTTGGTTTTTCTAAAACGACTTCGCGAGATAAAATTTTAAAAATTTCATTTAAGACTAAATTTTTCAAATCCTTTACGCCTTTTTAGTATCGCTGATTTCGGCGTCTTTAACCTCTTGCTCCATCTTTTTCTCGACCTTTTGCGGTTCGTCGTCCTCTTCCATCTCTTTTTTGAAAGTCTTTATGCCCTTGCCCACGCCCTTTGCGAGCTCAGGGATCTTTTTAGCTCCGAAAAGTAACACGATGATCGCTAAGATAATTAGCAATTGTTGAACGCTTACGCCCATTTTTTCTCCTTTAAATTTTCCAAATTTCGATTAGCTTGCCTATGTCGCGGCTCGCCGTTTCTAGTTTGATAGTTTTGTAGATTGATCTTAAATTCTCATACGCTGCTTCAAGGCGGTCGTTTATTATGAAATAATCATACTCGCCTAGGCGCTCCATCTCCTCTTGCGCATTTTGCAGACGTAAAGCAATATCGGCAGGATCATTATCGCCGCGAGCGCGCAACCTATCTCTAAGCTCCGACAAGCTCGGCGTAGTAATAAATACACTAGTAAGCTCGCTTTTAGGCACTTTACTGCGCACGATCTCATAGCCCTGAACATCGATGTCAAAAATCACGATCTTACCCCGCTCAAGCTCGCTCGTAGCGGCTTTTAGCGAAGTACCGTAGTATTTGCCGTGGACCAATGCCCACTCTAAAAACTCTCCGCGCTCGATGCCTGCGCGAAACTCGCTCTCGCTTATGAAATGATAATTCACGCCGTCCGCTTCACCTGCACGCATTTCGCGCGTCGTAGAGGAGATCGAGAAGTATATCTGCTCGCCAAATTCTGTGATAAGACACTTTATAAGCGTGCTTTTGCCGCTGCCGCTGGGACCGGAGACGAGCAAAATTTTGCCTTTCACTATCTATCTCCAAACGATATGTCGATATTGATCTTAAAGTCCTTCAGCGCGTCCTTAGCGTCCTTACTGCCCGCAAATCTCTCGATCGTATTTGCGATGCCTGCTTCCAGATCATCGCGCAGTTTGGTTTTCAGCTCCTCGGCGCTCGGTTTTTTGCTATGCTCGTTACGCAGCGGCTCGCTTTTGGCGCTAGGCTCTAACTCGCTTGCCATAAGGCTGGCAAACTCCGCCGCAGCCGAAGCGGCAAGCTCATTCGGCATGGCTTGTGCGCCAAATTTCATCTCATTTACCTGCTCGGACGCACCGAATTTATGCGCTTTAAATTCGGTGTGCTCCGAAGCCTTTGATATAGGCTTTGAAGCATTAAATTTTATCTGCTGCGCGGCGCTCTTTGCGGGCTTGCCGGATTTAAATTGCTCGCTATCTGCGGAGCTTGCGGCAAACGAGTTTGCAAAATCGCCCTCCATAGCGCGCAAAAATCCGTCCGCAAATCCGCCAGCAACGCTGTCAGATTGCTCGCTTTGCTTCGGTAAATCTGAGGTATCTAATATGTGCGGTAAATTTAGCTCCGAAAAATTCGGCGCAGGAGTAGAATTTATAATCCCGGTATTACTAAAATTTGTAGAAGCTGCGAAATTTGCGCCAATTGAATCCCCTGCTTCATTATGAGCAGGCATAGACGCATTCTGTGCAAGTCCGCCGGTAAATTCCATACTTTGAAACGGAACGGCGTTATAAAGATTTTCACGAGGTATATCGCCCGCACCCGCTAACGCAATCGGCGTATCTGAAGCGACCTCGTATTGAGACGAAATTTGCGTTTTTTGAAAATCCGTAGCCGCTGTATTTTTATCATGCGCAGATCTTTTATCCTCTTTTTCATCGGAAGCAAACGCAGCCGCGGCAAAATTATCATATCCGCCAAACTCCTCCACGGGCATGCCGGCGCTATCGAAAAGCCTGGAAAAATCCATATCAAATCCACTATTAACAGACACGCCGGCTGCATCTTGCACTACTTGCGAGGCAGAATTTTTTTTATCTGTTTTATAGGCAAATGAGCCATCTGATTCATGCTGTTTAATAGTAACATCCGCAGAGTCTTTCGTTTCCTCTAGATTAGGCGCAGCGTCTGCCATTTTTTCAACAGCAGTTTCATTAGAGCCGCCGGCTCTTTGCAGCTCGTCTTGATGTGCAAGCGGTAAAGTTTCGCTTGCCCGTGTGGCGGGAATTTCATCTTCTGTCTGCGATTTATCCGTTTTGGAATTCTTAAGATTTTCATCATCTAGCGCCGCTAGAGCTATCGGAGCATCATCCTTTGCGAGCGAAATTTCGCCCTGGAGTGTGTGATTACTTTCGGCAGACTCGCTTGCGCCGATACTATTTAGTGGTACATCCTCAGGGATATCGCTAGCAGCTAAGTTTAGAGGCATATCATCTGCGATATTATCCGCAATCTTTTCTGCGACGGCGTTAAGCGGCGTATCATCGGCGATGGTGTCCGCAATAGCCGCTTCATCTACAAGCTGCGAGAGCGGAATATCATCTGCGATCTCGTCCGTGCGCGGCATATCGCCTACCAACTGCGAAAGCGGCACATCATCTGCAATCTCGGGCGCTATATCGTTTGCCAACTGTGAAAGCGGTATATCCTTGCCGGAGTCATAAAAGCTATCCACAAGCTCTTCAAAATTACTGCCCGAAGCGGAATTCGCCTGATCAATCGCATCGATCTCTTTCATCACAGAGCTTGCATCGGCAAATTCTTTCGCCATTTTTTCTTTCGCCTGCACACTCATATTTTGAACCGAAAACTCGCTGATAAACGTGATGAGCTCAAGCGGCGAAAAGGGCTTGGTAAGGGTGTATCGCGCTCCTGGCGCCGAAACATTCTTAGGCGTCAGAAACAGCGTTTTATTAAGATCAAATTTTGAAATATCATCGCCATCTTCATAATTTTTTATCGTCAAATCATATTCACTCTCGTCTGCACTATATGCTACCAGATCCGCACCGATGCGCTCGCAGCAAATATTTACGACACTTGCAACCTGCTCATTGTGATTGTCAAGTAGAATTTTCATTTATGACCTTTTAGAAAGAATTTGGGCTATTGTAAGATATTTTTGGTTATTAATTGCTTATATTTGCGCTAAATTTCGGTTATTTAGGCGATAAACTTTGCAGCATTTTTGCGCTAAATTCTCATCGTGGGTTACGAGCACGAGCGCACCACGGCTGGATTTTACATAATCAAAGATCACGCTCATGACCTCGTTTGCGGTATCCTTGTCTAAATTTCCAGTCGGCTCGTCGGCAAAGATTATGCGCGGCTTTTTGCAAAGTATGCGAGCGATGCTCACGCGCTGCTGCTGTCCGCCGCTAAGCTCGCCCACGCCTTGCTTTAAAGTATATTCGATCTGAAGCTTTTTTAAAATTTCATCATCTATCGCATTATTCGTAAGTTTAGCAGCGAGTTCGATATTTTCGCCAGAGGAGAAGCCCTTAAAAAGGTAGTGAGATTGAAATATTATACCGAAGTCGTTGCGGCGGATTTTAAGTCTCTCATCGGAGCTTAGCTCGTAAATACTGCGCCCGCCGTAAATCACTTCGCCCGAGTTCGGTTTTAAAAGCGTGCATAAAATATGAAGCAGGGTCGATTTGCCGCAGCCGCTAATGCCCAAAATAGCGATACTCTCGCTCTCTTGGACGCTTAAACTTACATTTTCAAAGAGCGTATAATCATACGCGTGAGTAAGATTTACGCCCTTTAGAAGTTCCATATTTAGCCGATTTGAGCCGCTACTTCGGCAGCGAAGTCTTCGCTCTTTTTCTCTAGGCCTTCGCCCACTTCGAAGCGGACGTATTTTACGATCTCGATCTTGCCGCCTAGTTTTTTAGCTTCTTCCTCGATAACCTGCTCGACGGTTTTTTTATCGTCCATTACGTAAAATTGCCCTAGCAGCGTGAGACGCTGATCGATTTGGGTATTATCGGCGATGAAGCGATCAATCTGACCCGGCAAAATTTTATCCCAAATTTTTTCAGGTTTATTTTGCTTGCGAAGCTCGTCTTTTAAAATTTCAATCTCTTTGGCTAAAATTTCATCGCTTAGATGCGCGCGCGAGCCGAACTGCGGGATCTTATGAAGGGGCTTACCTAAGCGCACAAACTCCTCGTTTTCCTTCTCAAACTCGCCTTTAAGAGCTAAGAATTCTTTTTCGATAAAATCTGGGTCAAGCTCTTTATGGCTGATGACCTGCGGTTTCATCGCAGCTGCGTGCATGCAGAGATTTTTTATAAGCTCCTTCGCACCCTCCGCAGTCCGCTCGCTGTCGCAAGCTGCTGCGATAATGACGCCTACTCGACCGTTTGAGTGCAGATAACCGTTTACCACGCCGTTTACGCCTGCCTTAATCGTCTCAAATCTTCTAACGACCAAATTTTCTCCGATCGTGGCGATCTGGCTTTTTAGATGCTCATCAAATTTAACGCCGTCGATGATGCTGGAATTTAGCTCATCAATGCTGCTAATGCCCTTGCTTTGGATATGTAGAGTAGTATTTTTAACTAAATTTATAAAATTTTGATTTTTAGCTACGAAGTCGGTTTCGGAATTTATCTCGCTTATGGTGGCGATCTTGTGATCCGCGCCCACTTCGACGCTCACTAGGCCCTCGCTAGCTAGGCGGTCGGCTTTTTTAGCAGCCTTTCCGAGACCCTTCTCGCGAAGCAGATCGACAGCCTTATCCATATCGCCGTCTGTTTCAACCAAAGCCTTTTTGCAGTCCATCATCCCCGCTCCGGTGCTTTCGCGGAGCTCTTTTACCATTTGCGCGCTGATTTCCATTACTCTTCGTCCTCGCTTACGTCAAAATCCTCTTCGCTCATCGCCTCGGCTACGACTTCCTCTTTCTCCTCGTCGCTGACGGCTTCGCTCTGCTCGACATCCTCGCTCGCATCTTGATCGCGAAGCGCCTTGCCTTCGTTTATCGCCTCAGCCATCTCTTGGCAGAAAAGCTGAACCGAGCGGATCGCATCGTCGTTGCCGGGTATTGGGAAATCGACTACGTCCGGATCGCAGTTTGTATCCAAAGGCGCGATAACCGGCATTTTTAGGCGGTTAGCTTCCGCTACGGCGATCTTTTCTTTTACAACGTCGATGACGAAGATCATATCGGGAAGGCCCTTCATATTGCGAATGCCGCCTAGATAAAGCTCGAGTTTTTCTTTTTTGCGGCGAAGCATTAGCGCCTCTTTTTTGGTTAGCAAATTTATCGAGCCGTCTTCTTCCATAGTCTCGATTACTTCGAGCTTGCGGATCGATTGCTTGATAGTGGAAAAATTCGTCAGCATGCCGCCTAGCCATCTGTGGCTCACATAAGGCATACCGCATTTTTCTGCATACTCTTTTAGCGTCGCGCCGGCTTGTTTTTTGGTGCCTACGAAAAGTATAGTCTTACCCTCGGCAGCCGCGTCGCGAACGATATTATAAGTGTAGCGGAAGTAGCGGATAGTTTTTTGTAGATCTATGATGTAGATACCTTTTCTCTCGCCGAAAATGAATTTTTTCATCTTCGGATTCCATCTGCGTGTTTGGTGTCCGAAATGAACACCGCACTCTAGCAAATCTCTCATTGTTACCATGAGTTTTCTCCTTGTGGGTTGCCCCGAAATTTAGGTTTCTCCTCCACACCCGTTAACATTTGTTTTTGACAAACGCAACCAAATTTTAGGATTGGTGTGTGTGAATTGAAGCTGAGATTATATTTAAAAATAGCTAAATTAAAGCTAAATTTAATATAATCCAAACCTAGGCGCGGTTAAATTTTGCGCCGTAAAGACGAGATGGCCGCAAGCGGCGCGAGCAAGATTATACATCAAATTTAAACTTGCCAAATTTAATAAAGCGGAAAATTTACTCTAAAAATTTACTCAAAAAATCCCTTTTTCACGAGCTTGCCCTCTTTCACGCAAAACTCCCCTTTCGCGATCACGCTATCTAGGTTTAAGGCTTCGTCAAATACCGCAAAATCGGCGTCAAAGCCTGCTTTTATCTCGCCCTTGCCGCTTAGATTTAGGTATTTTGCGACGTTTTTGCCCATCATGCTCAGCGCTTGCGGGATGGTTAGGATTTTATTTTTGACGCAGGCTTGCAAGACCTGCAAATTCGTCTTGCACGAGGCGCAGCCGTAGCCGACCAATGCGCCGTTTTCGTCAAATCTAGGCACGCTGCCGTTGCCGTCCGAGCTCATCGTT
>CAURUA010000030.1:0-26551 GCA_963528045.1 uncultured Campylobacter sp.
GCGAAGTTTGATTATCTATACATTAAGGACGATTTTGGAGTCTGGCTTAGGTATGAGGACGGCGGCAGCGAGGACTTTTTGCTGCAAAAAGATATGCCAGAGCGATACTATGGATACGACGAGATTGATCGTTCGCCGAATGAGGATTGGGTGCGTAGCCAACTTAAATATTATAGCTACGGCATCTACGATATTTCGCTTTTTGAAAACGAAGCCAAGATATTTTCTCAAACGGCGTATAAGGTCGTGAGGAAATTTATCGGCTTCTTTAATCTACACTCTATGGAGGGTACCTCTTTTGCAGCTCCACAAGGCACCGAGGAAAATTTAAACGCTATAAGCGAGCTTCAAACTCCGCTTGCGGATTTTCCGCAAAAGCAGAACTACTCCGCGCTCGGTTGGGCTGATCAGTCCGAAGCTGAAGGTTATGTCGGAGATGAAATAGCCAAAAAGCTCGCTCGCAATATCTTTGAGATCAAAGGCGAGGGGTGGCGACAAACCATACGTATAAACAGCAGCGCCAAAGATATAAAGGTAATCTGCGGCGATGAAATTTGCCTCGCGCTTGCCTTCGATGAAAGCGAATTTAATCGTTGCGATAACGATACGCCTCATACGGCAATTTATACGCTAAATTTAAAGCAAAAATTTAATAATTTTCATATG
Source organism: uncultured Campylobacter sp. (assembly GCA_963528045.1). Classification (GTDB taxonomy): domain Bacteria; phylum Campylobacterota; class Campylobacteria; order Campylobacterales; family Campylobacteraceae; genus Campylobacter_B. Next base: position 667 of record CAURUA010000030.1, read on the forward strand.
CTTACTAGTAGTAATTTTAACTACGTTAAGCTCGGCGATAAACACACTTTAGATGACGTGGAATCCTTTAAAATAGTTTTATCGAGATTCAGATATATCGAGGGATATAACAAAGATCGCGAGATCACGGACTACGAGGTTATATTGCGAAATAGCGAGGGCGAGCAGGTTAATGAAATCTGCAGAAACGAAATTAAGAGGGCTCGCAGCCGCTTGCGATAAATCTAAGATAGCGCTACAGAATTTGACACATAAGGTCGTGATTTCGGCGCGCTTTAATTTATCTCTTAAAATTTACGCAAAAATTTTAAAATTCTAAGCTTCAAGCTTTAAAATTTGCCCGCGGAGCTTTTAAAATTTATCGCTCGGCTTAGGTTTATTTTATCCGCGCCAAGACAGCGAAATTTTACAAAACTGCACAGCATGTGGGATTGTGCCCATCGCTCACAGATTTTGTAGCACAAGCGCGCGATAAAATTCCGTAGCGCAGGCCCTTTCAATAAATTTTGATTTAAAAGCGCAAGCTTAGAGGCGATTTAATTTAAAGCTCACGTGCTCCACGGCTAGCCTGCAAGCGCTCTGCCCGCGAGCAGCCCAGCGTAGCAAAACAGCATACAAACGCATACGCTTAAGACCGCGTTTAGCACACCGATAGTAAATTCTCGCGCCAGCAATAATTGCAGCGTATCGTAGCTGAACGTAGAAAATGTCGTAAAGCCGCCCAGCACGCCTGCGACAAAAAATACCCGCAGGCTCTGCGTTAAATTTAGTGCGAGTAAAAACCCTATAAGCAAGCTTCCCAGTGCATTTACGCAAAAAGTAGCGATCGGAAACGCGCTCCAAAACCCGGCGCGATCCATTGCGCGCGCGATCGCTCCACTTAGGCCTACTCGCGCCATCGCGCCTACACAGCCGCCTAGCCCTGCTAAAATCAAGTTCGTCAATCCAAGTCCTTTTAAAATTTGTAAATTTTATTTCGCTATCTCGCCTCTATAGGACGAAAGATGTGCGACTTCGCTATTTTAACGCGGCTCGTTAGAATTCAGCTTTTAAAATTTGCTCGCTCTTTTTGAAATTTCGTTTTAAAATTTTACTAGCGCGACAAAACGCGACATTTTACGTGGTGCCGCAAGATGGGGACCAAACGCGCGCAGTGTAAGAGGACGGTAATGCAAACTACGAAACGCAAAAGGGCGGCGTAGCAAAACAGCGTGCGGGCGCTTAAATCGCGCTTGTAGCGGAACGACGGCAAAGTAAAACGTAGCGCGCAATCGCTGCGGCGCTACTGTAGCAGGCGCTACTGTAGCACCTTTTTTAGCGCCAGCGCAAATAGCACGACGTAGAGTACGAGCAACCATTTTTTCTGGGTTTCGCGCCTTGCGCGGTAAGCCTGAGAGGTGCCGAAATACACGCCCAAAAGCCCGCCCACGGCTAGCAGCGCGCCGCGTCCGTAATCCACATGGCCGTTGTACGAAAGGCTCAAAAGCGCGCTAAAAGAGCCGAAAACGATGAAAAACAGCCCCATGCAGACCGCTCTTTTGATATCGACGCCTAAAAATCCGACCAAAATCGGCGTCAAAAATACCGCGCCGCCCACGCCCATGCTAAGCGCGATCGCGCCGATAGCAAAGCCGATAAAAAACAGCACCGCGCCGTGGGGATTTGCATTGCCGCCGCTTGTTACGTTCGTGCTAAAGAGTTTGAGAAATGAGATCGCAAGCGTCAGCAGAAGACCGATCTCAAGCACGATTTCTGGCGAGTATTTTACGATGAAGCCCGATAGGCTCGCGCCGCACAGCCCTCCGAGCCCCACCGCGATGCCGCTATCTAGGCGGAGTCTGCCCGCGCGGTAGTTCAGATATGAGCCGAAAAGCGAGACGATGAACATCTGCATCACCGAGATGCCTGCGGCGGTCTTGACGTCGTAGCCTATAGCCATCATCACGGGCATTACGACCGTGCCGCCGCCGATACCGAAAAAACCCGATATGAAGCCTACGACGACGCCGACAAAGGGGAGTTCTAGCATTTTTGATCCTTAAAATTTGAAGCGAAGTTTATAGCTTTAAAATTTAAAGCTAGCTAAATTTGCGGAATTTTGGATTTGAGAGCGAGGGATTTGCGGGATTTTGAGGCGGGGAATTTTGATAGTGGGATTTCAGTTTGAAATTTTATGTGTGGGATTTGTGAAATTTGGAAAATTACGGGATTTTAAAGCGTGAAATTTCAGAGCGCAGAATTTTAATTGCAGATTTCGGCTAAGAACTTTATACGCTGGGTTACTAGAGTTTGTAGCAGAGGCGCATTTTTGCTGCGTTTGCGGATTTTTGGAATATCAAAGTGTAAAATTTTGGCTCGAAATTTTATCGCAACAAAACGTAAGCCATAATTTCGGCTTAAAATTTTATACGGAGTTATCCCAGTCCGCATCTGTTTTATCGTGACTTTGCAGTAGAATTTTGGATCGGAATTCTACGCCTAGACTGCGGTGACTTAGCGCGAATTTGAGATAAATTTTACATTTAGATTGCTGCGGGCGCAGTATTTTTGCCGCGATTAAATTTCGACAGGATTCTATCGCGGCAAAATTTCATACGACAAAATTCCGCACAGCAAAATTTTAGACAAAATTCTGCGACAGAATTCCGTGCGGCATAGCTGCAAGCAAAATTACTGCGGTAAAATTCTCTCAAAATTTTGTGGCGAATTACAAGTAAAATTCCTTCCGCATAAAGTTACGTTTCCATCCACGATTGCACGCGCGGCGCATCCTCCTTTGTGAAAATTCTTTCTGTGCGGAGGACGACAACAAAATTTCCGCGCTCCGTATTCTAAAAATCGCCGCAAAAGCGGTGTAAAATCACGGCAAGATCGGCGTAAAATTTATGCGGAGCGGGCAAACTCAAAGAGCGTAAATTTTGCTCTGAAAAATCCTTGCGGTAAAATTTCGCCTGCAAATTTCTCTGGGTAAAATCGCTTTGGATATGGGGCTGGATTTAAACTCGCGGCAAATTTTCCGGGCTAAATTTTACGCAAAAATCCGCATTAAACCTGCAAAATTATCGTAAATTTCTCCGAGCGGTTTTCGCGCCTTATGAAATTTCCAGCACGATCTCCTTTTTTAGCCCGATCTGTTTGATCTCGAGCACGGAAGCGCCGCCCAAGCGCAGCGCAAGCACCTCCGCCTCGCTGCAGGCGCGGGCAAGGGCTATTTCGCGCAATACCTTACCGCGCCAAGCCTTGGCGTAGTGGCTCAGCACCTTGCCGCCTTTGATAAAACTAAAACTCAAATATTCGTGCTTCATCTCATAAAATTTTTCGTAAAATCCCGCGCGCAGATCCACGACACGCTCATCCGCCAGATACCGATCCAGCGCGGCGGAGAAGCTGTCGCGATAAAATTTCGCCGCGTCTATGCCGCCAAATTTTTCGCCCTGCTTGAGCTTGTAGTTCGGTAACGCGTCGCCGCCCAACACGGGGCCGAAAAGGTTTGAGAAAATTATCGTGTTTCGCTCCGCAAACTCCCGCGCCCCGGCGCTTAGCGACGCGTAGCCCAGCGCGCGATACGCGGTGCCCGTGTAACGCAAAAATGCCTTCACGCAGCCTTTTTCAAAGATATTTTCGCGCAAAGAGGCATCCCATTTTTTCAGTCCGAAAAGCTTGCAAAGCTCCGCCTCGCTTGCTCGCTCCGTAAAATCCGCGTAGGCGCGCAGCATCTGCAGGCGCTTTTCGTAAAGCTCCGCAAAGATGAAATTTTGCTCGCAAATGCGCGCGCCGCCGCTTTGCTCGCTTTTCATCTCGCTTGGGGAAAATAAAATCTTCATACGCTCTCCTTAAAATTTGCTCATTTTACTAAAATTTTGCTTGCATTAAGCCCGCCTAGGCTCGCGCCGCCCGCTCAAATTTAAGCTAAGCAGCGTATAATGGCGCTAAAAATTCCAAGGACGAAAATGCTTTTAGAAGAGCCGCTTTTTTACTACCGCGAAATTTTAAAAACGCATCCGCAAAGCTACCTCGCAGAGGACGACGCTCAGGTCATCATCGGCATCGATTGCGATTATTTCGACGGATTTAAGATGAGCTTTGAGGCGCTAAAGCTTAAATTTGATGAAGTAAAAAGCGCAAAAGCGGGCGCGAGCGAGTTTAAAAACGCGAGCTTTGCCGGGCTTTTCGGCGTTTTGGGCTACGACATCGTGCGCGCATTCGAAAATATCGGCTCGCCGAAACAGGCGCTGTATAACTTCCCGCCGTTTTTTTACGCCGATGCCGCAAACTACCTGCACTACGATAAAATCAGTAAAATTTACGATTTTTACGGCAAAGACACTAAAATTTATGAAAGCCTGCGCGAGCTTAGTTCACAAGCCTCGCAGCAAAGCTCCGCCGAAGCGACAGGCGCGCCGCAGAGCGCAGCAAGAACGGATGCCGCGATAAAGGGCGGCTCGAAATCGCAAAACGCAGCGAAACTCGCGCCGCAGAAAAAAGAGCTTAAATTTAAAATTTTAACTGATTTTGGCGCCGAGGAGTCGCATTTTAGCGCGATGGTCGAAGCAGCAAAAGAAAAGATAAAAAGCGGCGACGTGTTTCAGGTCGTGCTGGGCGAAATTTTAAAAATTGGCACGAATCTCGGCAGCTTGGAGTTTTACGAGCGACTCAAAAAGAACAATCCAAGCCCCTATATGTTTCACTTCCCGACGCCCTACGGCTGCGTCGCGGGCTCCAGCCCCGAGCTCATTATGGAGATTAAAAAGGACGAAATTTTCGTCGCTCCCATCGCAGGCACCCGCAGCAGAGGCGCGAATGCTGAAGCCGACGCGGCGCTTGAGCGCGAGCTTTTAAGCGACGAAAAGGAGCTCGCGGAGCATCGGATGCTGATCGATCTAGCTCGCAACGACATCGGCAAATTTGCTGCGCCAGCCTCGGTGCGGGTGCAAAACGCGATGCGCGTCGTGCGCTACGAAAGCGTGATGCACATCGCAAGCGAGGTCTACGGCAGCAAGCCGCGCGGGGTGAGCGCGTTTGAGGTGCTTAGCACGATCTTTCCTGCGGGCACGCTAAGCGGTAGCCCGAAGATCCGCGCGATGCAGATCATAAACGAGCTGGAGCGCTACGAGCGCGGTATATACGGCGGCGGAATCGGGTTTTGGCGCTTTAGCGGCGATGTGATGCAGGCGATCTTGATTCGCTCGGCGATCTTCGTAAATCGCGACGCGCAAGATTCCTGCTCGGACGAGAACTCTAAGCGAAATTCCAACTTAAATTTAAACTCTGCTTGCGGCGAGGAGAAGTCTGAAGCGACGGAGCTTTGCGACGGTGAAAATCCCGAGACGACGGAGCTTTGCGGTGCTGCGGCGCAAAAGGGCAGCGGCGAGGCGCAAAATTTAGCTCGTACAAGCGAGCGCGACGCGAGATTAAATTTAAAAGCTCGCGCAGGCGGCGGGGCGCTAAATTTAGAAGGCGGGCTGAGCTTTAGCCGCGCGATGCGGTTTGAGGCTGCTAAATTTAATGCGGAAAATTTCGGCTGCGAAGGGCTAAGCAATCTCGTATTTATCGGCGCGGGTGCAGGCATCGTTTACGACAGCTCGCCAAAGAGCGAATACGCGGAGATCTGCAAAAAGCGCAAAAGCCCGCTCAAGGCGATCGAGGAGCTATGCGAGGAAGTTTAGACGTTTTAAATTTAGCTAGCCAGACACGCCGCTTTTCGGTGTGAATTTGATTCGGCTAAATTTAAAAGCGTGATCGCTGCGAGAGCGTTAAAATTTAACGACGAGCTTCATTAGGCGCCGCAAAGCCGTGCAACGTCGCGATGCGGTAATGTCGCAGCCGCGAGCGGATTTTAAATTTAGCCCGCTAGCGGCGCTAAAGCGGCATCGGATTTGCTCGCCGCAAAGCGGTTAAATTTAAGCTATTTAGAATTTTAAAGAGGCGCAAACGCCCTAAAAAAGGATAAAATTTTGATTTTAATGATAGATAATTACGACAGCTTCGTTTTTAATATTTATCAATACATTTTGGAGTTAAGCGATGAGGAGGTGCGCTACTTCCGCAACGACGAGATAACGCTGCAGCAGGTGCGCGAGCTTGCCCCGTCGCACATAATCCTAAGCCCCGGGCCAAATCACCCAAAAGATAGCGGCATTTGTTTAGAGATTTTGCGCGCGGATCTGGACGTGCCGATTTTGGGCGTGTGCTTGGGGCATCAGGCGATCGGATATGCGGCGGGCGCGGAGATAAAGCAGCTGGAGGTGCCGCTGCACGGCAAGAGCTCGGTGATCGAAATTTACGCAGATGGTGTGCTTTTTAGTGGGCTGCCGCGTAAATTCGAAGTTATGCGCTACCACTCGCTTTATGTGGACGAAGCGACGCTACCGCGCGAGTTTGAAATTTTAGCAAAGAGCGAAAATGACGGCATTATAATGGCGATGAGGCACCGAAGTAAGCCGGTTTTCGGCATTCAATTTCATCCCGAGAGCTTTTTTACGCAATACGGCAAAAAGATCATCGAAAATTTCATAAATTACGGCAAAAAGATAATTTTAAAGGAGAAACTCGTGGTAAATTTCGCCCCGTTTATGTTGAAACTACAAAAGGGCTTCCCGCTAGACAGCGACGATTACGCCGTCATTTGCAAGGCGCTTTACGAGCAGGATTACGACATCGTGCAGCTTGCTGGGCTGCTCGTGCTGATCAGCGAAAAATCGCTCTATCCAAGCAGTCTCACGGCGCTCGTGCGCAGTATCTTAAAATACTCGATCACCTACGACGATCCGAGCCCGATGTTTGACATCGTGGGCACGGGTGGCGATAGGTTAAAGACGATAAATATCTCAACAACCGTGGCCTTTATCGCGGCAAGCTTCGGCGTACGCGTTGCCAAGCACGGCAACCGCGCGATTACCAGCAGATCGGGTAGCTCCGATGCTCTGGATGCCCTGGGCGTGCCGCTACTTAGCGATCTTGCGCAGATTAGGGCGCTGCTAGATCGCACGGGGTTAGCGTTTTTTCACGCGCCGTTTTTTCATAAGATCACCGCCGAGGTCAAGGAGGTACGCAATCGCCTAAAAATAGGCACCGTCTTTAATATAATGGGACCGCTTTTAAATCCAAATTTGAGCCTAAGCAATCAGATCGTAGGCAATTATCTGGAGGAAGTAAACGGGCTCATCGCCGAAACGCTGATGATTTTGGGGCGCAAGCACGCTTTAGTGGTACACGGCATGGACGGCATGGATGAGATCAGCCTGTGCGACGAGACGCTAATCCACGAGGTCAAGGACGGTAAAATTTTAGAATACCGCGTAAGTCCTGAGCAGTTCGGCTTCGCTCGGGCATTTCACAGCGATATCGAAGGCGGCGACGGCGAGGCTAATGCCGAGATTTTAAAGCAAATTTTAAAAGGCGAGCTGAGCGGGCCGAAATTTGATATCGTCGTGCTAAATGCGATGTTTGCGCTGTACTGCGCGGATGTCGTGGCAAGCCCTGCGGAGGCTAAGCCGCTCATTTTAGAGGCGATCGGATCGGGCAAGACGTGGAAATTTTACGAAAACTACGTAGGAGCGAGAGCTTAGATGGCTAGCGGCGAAAAGAGGGAGTTTTTAAGCGAGCAGCTCATCAGCTATCTGGGCAACAAGCGCTCGCTGCTAGCGCCTATAGAGCGGGCGATCTGCGAGATTAAGGCGGAGCTTGGGCAGGACAAGATCAGCTTCGCAGACGTCTTTAGCGGTAGCGGCATCGTCGCGCGCCTGGCAAAAGCGCACTCAAGCCTCGTGATCGCAAACGACCTGGAGGGCTACTCGCGCGCGATAAACTCCTGCTATCTTTCAAATTTTAGCGACGAGCTGTGGCGAGACTTGAGCGAACTGCACGCCGAAATTTTAAGAAATTTCACGCCGAAGGAGAGCTTTTTTAGCGAGCTGTACGCGCCGAAGGACGATGAGAATATCAAGGCGGGCGAGCGCGCTTTTTACACGCGCCGAAACGCCCTGATTTTGGGCGGGCTTTGCGAGCAGATCGGTAAAATCCCGCAAAAATTCCGCGATTTTTTCACCGCGCCGCTGCTTAGCGAGGCGAGCATCCACTCAAACACGGGAGGCGTTTTTAAGGGCTTTTACAAGGATAAAGCGGGCGTAGGCAAGTTCGGCGGCAGCGGCGAAAACGCGCTAGCTCGCATAATGGGCGAGATTTCTTTGCGCCTACCCGTGCTTTCAAATTTCGCCTGCGAAAGCGCGGTCTTTCAAGAGGATGCCGCGAGCTTTGCACAGAGCGCGTGCGAGCGCTTTTCGCAGCTTGACGTCGCATATTTTGATCCCCCTTACAATCAGCACCCCTACGGCTCGAACTATTTTATGCTAAATTTGATCACTGATTTTATAAACGATGGCAAGCGCCCAAATGCTGCGGGGCTTAGTAGAGTTTCTGGGATCCCCGCAGACTGGAACCGCTCGGCATACAACAAAAAATCAAGCGCTGCGGAGGAATTTTTCGCGCTGCTGGCAAAATTTCCGGCGAAATTTTTAATAATCTCTTTTAATTCCGAGGGTTTCATCTCGAAGGCGGAATTTTTAAAAAACCTCGCGCAAATCGGCTCCGTGCGCACGATAGAGATCCGCTATCCGACCTACCGCGCGAGCAGAAATTTAAACGCGCGCGAGCTTTACGTGACGGAATTTTTATATGTCGTACAAAAGTAAGATTAAAATTTGCGGCATCAAAAGCGTCGCCGAAGCCCGCACAGTGCTGGCGTGTAGCTCGGCTTTATGCGCCAATTTAGAGTGCGCGGACGACGCTAAAAATTTACCGCAATCAGGTAGCGAGAGCTCAATAAAAAATTCTAATTTTTGCAGCGAAAATTCTAGGCGAAATTTTAATTCGGATGCCGAGAATTTTACGCGAAATTTCAATTCTGGCGGTCAAAATTTCGCGCAAAATTTTAATCAGGGCGGCAAGAATTTTACCTGCCGTGCACAAAATCATGCAAATTTTACGCCCGAGCAAAATTTTGATTGCGATAAAAATTTCAGAAGCGATTTGCGAAGCCAGGGCGACGGCTCAGGCGCGCGCGTGGAATTTTTAGGCGTGATATTCGTATCAAGCTCCAAACGCCGCGTTAGCGTAGAAACAGCGCGCGAAATCGCACGTATCGTGCACCAAAACGGCGCAAAGTGCGTCGGGGTCTTTGCTTTGAGCTGCGAAAAACACGGCGCCGCCGCATGCGAATGTAAAAATTTTAGCAGCAAAACTCGCGGCGAAGAAATTTGTGAAAATAAAATTTACGCGGGCACGAGCGGAAGCGTAGAATTTTATGAAGCCGCGGAATTCTGCGAAAAGCAGCGCGAGGATTTGAGCGTAAATTTAAACGCAAACTGCGCTGTGTCCGCCTCGGTAAAAGATCTAAATTCTAAAATTTTAGATACGGAAGCCCTAGACGAGGAGCAAATTTTAAAAATTTGCAGCCTTTGCGAGCTGGATTGCGCTCAGATTTATGGACACATAAGCGCGGACTTTAAAACGCGCCTCAACGCGGTGGGCATCGAGGCATGGCAGGTGCTAAGCATCGGCGCTGAGATGCCGCCGCTTGAGGGTTTGAGCTTCGATCGGATCTTATTCGACGCCAAAGGAGCGAGCCTAGGCGGCAACGGCGTGAGCTTCGACTGGGGTTTGCTGCGCCTTGCGGGGCTTGGCTACGAAGGACAATACAGCGCGGCGCGTGATGAAAAATACTGCGCGGGCAGCACGATTCAAAGCATAGGCGGCACAAAATACGACTCGGCTAGCGGGCGATGCGATACGCAAAATAACGCAACAAGTGACGAAAAATGCTATGCAGCAGGCACGGCTCAAGGCTCAGACAGCGCAAGGAGCTATCTTAAACATAGCGCGATCTGTAGCGGATATAGCGAGGGGAATTTAAAGCGCGATAAAAATGGCGACTGCAACAATTCCTGCGCGGAGCATAGCGAAAACGGAAATTTAAAGCTCGAAAGAGTAAGTAACGTTTGCTGTGCCTCTAATAGTAATGAAGTGAGCGAACACGCACATGATATTGTTCGATCGAGCAATACGAAACAAGAAACGAGCGCCGATCGTCGCGCCACAAAGAATGACGATGAGTGCAAATTTAGTGCGTGTGCTGCCGCTCGGCTGAGTGGTGTAAGACCCGCAAGCGAAGGCGTCAATGATCGAGGCACAAGCGACTATGAGGCGAGCGCGCCAAATATTTCAAATGACGGCGGCGAAGTGGGCAAGCTGGGTGCCACAAAAGATGATAGTGCGGATAAACATAGCGCTGCTGCTAAAAACGGTGCGATCTCTTTCATCCTTGCAGGCGGCATCGGCGCGCAAAATATCCGTGAGGCACTCGCGCTGTGCCCCTACGCTATCGATCTAAACAGCCGCGTGGAGGACGCGCGAGGCGACAAAGATCCACAAAAGATAAGCGAAATTTTACAAATTTTAAAAAATGCGCAAGGCTGATCTCTGCGTGCAAACTCGCGCGATAGTTATATCTAAATCAAGCGTGTATAAGGAGGAACCAAATGCATAACGACGAAATTGCTAGGTTTGGCATAAGCAAAACGCGGTATGATAAAAATATAAAGGATTTCTTACAAAATAAAAATTGCGATAAGCGAAATTTGGCGGGTGGTGGGCTAAAATTTACGAGCGATGGCAGGTGAAATTCTATAAATGTCAGCGAACGAAATTTCACGAATGCCGTTGAACAAAAATCGCAAAGTGATTTCTCTTGCGCCGCTGACACACCCTCGCAAAATTTTAAAACTCAAGCAAGAGATTACGACAAAGAGCCGATAATCATAAAAGATAATTCAATAGAGATGATTAAATTTTATTCGCCATTTCTGTATTTTCTTAATTTCATAGATTTTGGAACAAGGCAAGACTCGCCAAGATCCGTTAAACGCTGGCTAGAACTTCCGGGTAAATTTGGCACCTGCTATATAAAATTTAAAAATTCAGTTATCGAATATTATTCAGAGAAAAAGAGGGCGACTCTATACTCTATAAATTTATCCGAAATAATTGCAATAAAACGCACCTTTGGACCGTCTACTTTTAAAATAACGAAAAAAGGTAAAATTTCAACATTTTTTGTCGCGTTCGCGTGGATGATCCTTTTATCTTTGGTAGTAACTTTTAAAAATAAAATTTCTTATGGAATTTTAATTGTGCCGATCTCCTTATTTTTAGCGTTTGCGCCCTTAATCATATTTAGATTTAAGAAAAATTTGGGATTTGACATAGGAAACGACAGCCTTATTTTTATGAGCAATAGTAATTATATCGAAGCAAGCATATTAACAGGTAAAGAATACAGGGAGCTAAAAGCCTATTTTCTACTCAAAACAGGGAAAAATTTAGATAAAATCCCGCCGCAAATTTTCGTGTAGGCTATAAAGAATAAAAGATGAATAAAAAACAGAGGCTAGAAGAGATAAATAAAATTCTAAATGAACGGCGTCAAAATTTAGAGCAAGGATCACAGGAGAATTCTAATGCCAGAAATTCTGACAGTAAGAATTCTAAATTTGAAAAACCCACGGATGACTCTACGATAAATACAAACGAAAAATCTAATAAATTTGAACAAAATCCGAGTTGCGCTAGTGATTATAATAAAGAGCCTTTAGCGCTCAAAGATAGAACTAGTTTTTATATAGTTCTTGCTACGGTATGACGCTTGCGATTATGATTTTTATGTATTCATACGAACCCAATCAAACTAGATATAATCAGCTTTTTATAGTATTTCCATTTTTCGGATTGCCTATAATAATGGAATATTTTACAAATTTTTACAATAAGAAATTTGTAAAATTTTATAATGATCGAGTTACTTATTGTACAAACAAAATGCCCGAAAAAACTATATTCTTAGATGATCTTAAGGATGTAAAAAGAGCCTATTTCGCAAGAGATAATGAGTGGCTTAGGAGGCAAGGTGTTTTTTTATAGATTCTTCTTAAAATTTGATACATATGCTACGATAATCGCTTTTTTATTGATCTGTATATTGGTATTAGCTATCGGCGTAAGAAAATATATAGAAACAGGTAGTTCCAAAGTAATTTTTATATTAATATTGACGTTTTTGTTTCTATTCATCTCAAAATTTATATATTTTTTGGTTTTTAAATTTCAACTTAGATTTATATTCTACGATAATATAATAATCCGAGGCAAGGATAAAGATATCGCCTTTACGATAGAAACTATGGATGACTACGTTAGGATAAAAGAATTTTTTATGAGGACAAAAGACATTGATTTGGATAAGACCGAGCGCCACGTATGGCTGGATTTTAATTAGTAATTAAAGAGTTTTAAATGAAAGAAGCCTCAAACGGCGAAGCCTTTAAATTTTAAAATTTAAAGGCGCGACTCTTAAAAATTGATCGTAATCTTTCTTGCGCGGAATCTATTTTATTATTTGCTTTATCGCGTTATAAATACAGCTACAAATTCTTAAATTCCATCTCCAGCTGCTTGCGCCAGTCTTGCAGCGAACGCTCCGCTCCGGCAGCGTATTTCTTTATAAGTACGCTGCTGGAGCTTGACTAGATACGCCGCCTTTGTATTCGATTGATCTCTGAAATTAAGTATCAGCCTTAAGCGCTGCGTCTTTGAAAAATCCCCACGTAAAGCGCAAAAATAAAACCGATCGCAACCGCGTAAGGAGCGAACTCGGTGATGCCTTTAGCCGAACTTGCGAGCAAGAAATTATGCGCGATCGCGGCGCCCGCTGCCATGCCGATGACGAAGACGCCCGAGCTTAAATTTCCCGTGCCGGCCTGCACCAGATGCTTGCCCGGGCAGCCCTCGCTGAGGCTGAAACAAAGTCCTGCGAGCACCATGCCCAAGAAATTCCAAACGAAATCGTTATGTGCGATAGGCTGGCCTTCAAAGCCGAGTTTGTATTGCCCAAACGCGATATTTGCGATGCTTGCAAACGCGATGACGCTTAGTACGCCCCAAAACATCGAGAAATCGCCGCGAAAAATTCTACCAAACGCGCCGACGCTGCAAAATTTGCTTCTATGCATCACCGCGCCCACGATAATGCCCGCAGCCAGCGAGATGCCTACCGCAGCGTGTTGCGCGCCGGGGCCTTTAGCGGAGATAAAAAGCGCGCCGCCCTCGCCCGTTTTGAGTCCGAAAACCAAGGCCGCAAGCAGCGCAGCGCCCAGTAACACGGGCAGAATTCCGATCGCGCCGCTAAGTCTTGCCTCTTTGCTCGCCTCATAGCCGCGCTTTTTAAGCAAAAACCCAATGAGTACGCCGCAGATCAGACCCGCTAACCCGGCTAGCGCGGTCAAATCGCCGCCGCCTAGGCGCAAAAACGCGCGCCACGGACATCCCAAAAATACAAGGCAGCCGATCATCGCGAAAATCCCTAGGAAAAATTTCGCAAACGGCGAGCTGCCGGTAACCGGTGCAAACTCGCGCGTCCAAAGCACGCTTGCTAAAAAGCCGCCGAACACGAGTCCTATGATCTCCGGGCGGATGTATTGTACTGCGGTGGCTCGGTGAAAGCCCAGCGCGCCGGTGGTGTCGCGCAAAAAGCAAGCGACGCAAACGCCCATATTGCCCGGGTTTCCAAAATGCACCAGCGTCGCACCCAGCACGCCTAGCACGGCGCCTGCGATGATGTACCACTTAACGTTATTCATGAAAAGATCCTGAAATAATCTAGATCGACCGATCTCTTAGGCGCGATTTTATCCTTTGTAAAATAAAAAGCAAATAAATTCCGATCTAAATTTACGAAAAGCAAGGAATTTAAATCGCTCAAGCGATTGCTAAATTTAGACGCGAACGAATCGCGGCGTTTAAATTTAGACTCTTTGTTGAGATAAAAACGCCGAATTTATCCGCCTATACGACGCAGGTAAAGTGCGGAAATAGTGCAGAAACAGCGCGGAAGGATACGGACAAAACCGAAGCCAAAACGCAGAAGCAGATCAAGCGGAGCGCATACTTACCGCCAATAAAAACAAATTTCAAATGGTTTTGAAATTAAATTTCAACCTTATTTAAGTATGCGGATATATAATAATGTATTTCAATTTTATTTTAAAGGGCGGGTATGAAAAAGCGAATTTTATTGGTGCCGCTTGCAATAGGCGCGATAGGCGGAGCAAATGCGGCCGAAAACAACGCCACAAAGTCGCAGGATCTAGGCCAAATCGTCGTGCAAGCGACGGTGAGCGCGGTCGATAACCTAAAATACGCAGGCTCGGCCGGAATTTTAACCCCCAAGGATATGAAAGCCAAAACCAACGTGATCGATTCGATCATGCAGATACCGGGCGTCGACGGCAGTATGGATATGGGGCGGCAAATTGGTAGGCAGTTTCAGATCCGCGGATTCGGATATCAAAGCGACGAGCGCGTCATCATCAAGCAAGACGGCGTGCGCAGAAGCGCAGGGATGTACTCCAATATGATCTCATCCTTCCGCACCGATAGCGACATCCTAAAGCGCGTCGAGGTCATAAAGGGCGCCTCGTCCGTTCTGCACGGCTCGGGCGCAATCGGCGGTATCGTAAATATGCAAACCAAAAGCGCAAGCGATTATCTAAGCGATGGTAAAAGCGTGGGCTTGATGCTAGGGCAGAGGCTCGAATCAAACAATATGCATAGCACGCGCGGCGCGGTCTACGGCAAGGGCGAGGAGATTCCGATCGACGTTTTACTCTACGGCAAGCGCGCAAGTTACGGCAACGTTAAGTTCGCAGACGGCGGCACGCACTACGCCCCGGACTACGACAAGAGTTTTAATAACGAGCATATCGATACTGGATTTTTTAAGATCGGCGCGAATTTGGACGATCACCGCATAAGCTTCAGCGCCTTTGATTACGACGAAAATTTACACACGATGTGGCAGACACTATGGCAAAATGATGCAGATCTCTTCGTAAGCGGAAATTTAAGCCAGAGAGATTATGTTTTTGATTGGAGCTTCACGCCGCAAAGCCCGCTAGTGGATATGTCTTTCAAGGCCTACAAAAGCAGAGCCGAGTATAAACGCGGCTATATCGACGGCGCAACTACCGGCAGCTACACGAACAAAGACGATCGTAAGGGACTAGAGATCAAAAATATCTCGGAATTTGATACGGGCTTTTTAAATCATAGCTTCGCTTTCGGCGGCGATTACGAAAACAGGCAGGAGGATGCGATCTTTATCCAAAATGGAGCGCTAAGAGATTTCGCCTCCTTTCCGAACGAATATAATAGCTACGGACTTTTTGCGCAAGATCTGATCCGCTTGCACGATGATTTAGAGCTTACCTTAGGCGGTAGATACGATAGATTCGATCGCGACATCAAAGGCAGATCGGCTAAATTTAAAGATTCCAGATTTTCTCCGCGCGCGGCGATTGCCTATACTCTCTTTGATAAATTTACTCTTTTAGCGGGATACAGCGAGAGTTTCCGCGCGCCTACGCCGCACGAGACATCGCAAGCAGGGCCTATCAACCGAATGTATTATTACATCCCAAATCCCGATCTAAAGCCCGAGACCGTCAAAGAGTACGAGGTCGGATTTAGCTTTAAACAGGATGAAATTTTTACGGACGATCACTTCGATATGAAATTTATCTATTTTAACGGCAATATCAAAGATATGATTGACGTTAAGCCGCTACCGCATCTAGGCGTGCCGCCGGGCGGTTTTTCGCAACAATACGGGCAGTATCAAAATATCGATCAAGCCAAAAGGCATGGTTTTGAGCTAAGCTCAAACTACCAAACGCAGGACTTTGATTTCGGCGCGAGCTTCGAGCGACTTAGAATTTACAATAAAAAGACGCACGAAAACATCAATAACCACGCCAAAAAACTAAGCGCGAACATAGATTATTCGCCGCTGCAAGATTTGAGTCTAGGATTTCAGGTGAGCCACTATTTCAAACCTCACTCCAAACCCGCTTCATATTTTGCACGCGGGAGGGAGTATTTTTATGTAGATAAGTCCTTTACGATCGCTAATTTTAGAGGAAGCTACAAGATCAAAAACGGCATTATTCCGGCCCTTGACGGCGCGGACGTAAGCTTTGGCGTAAATAATATTTTCGATCGGCACTACATCAACGCAAACCGCACGCGCGAGACTGTGGTGGTGGGTGCTGGACGAAATTTCTACGTCGATTTGGAAGTAAGATTTTAGATTAAGCTTATATGGGCGAAGCGCGGGTTAAATTTTAAAGCTTACCCGAGCTTTCGCCCCTCTTTCTTTTCAAATTTAAACCTCATCGCGACCTTTTGGCGATGAGGCTTAAATGTAGCATAAATTTCTAGCGCTATAAAATTCCATAATTTTTAAAATTTAACAAACTGCAAAATTTTATGGGTTGCAAAGCCGCAAGTTACGAAATTCCACGCCTCATCAATCGATAGCGTTGGAGCTTTTTAACACCACTAGATGTTTTTTGCCCGCGAAGCTTAGCACTAGGGCAGCATTATTTTCGTCGATCTCGCGCACAAGCTCTACTCGCACGTCGCTAGGTCTTGCAGTATCCGAGCTAAGCAGCTCATTTTCTAAAATACTTTTAAATGCCGAAATCTTGGGCTCTTTTGTATCCGATCTTTCTTTTACCCCCTCGCGAAATTCCATCGTGCCACTCTCGACAGGGCTTACTTTAAGCGGCGAAATTTTATCCGCTGCTCTTATATTCTCAGCGCTCTCAGAGTTTTCGTCCGCCTCCATAGTTTCCAAACGCTCGGCACGCGCAACTTCATCGTAAAATTTATCGTCCGCACTCTCGCCTCTTAAAAAATCTGCGCTATCTACGTTTTTTGAGTCGTTAGAATTTTTGGAATTTAAAGCAGAGACTTCATCTTTCTTCGCAAACTCTTGCGCGTCAGAATAATTGGTAAAATTTGCGTTTTTTGATCCGCTCTGATTTTTAAAGGAGGAGTCGTTTAAAATTTCATCTATGCTCGCTTCGTCCACATCGGCATCCTCCATGCTAGCGTCGTCTTCAAAAACCCGCCATGTCTCGTCGATACTTTTTTGCGGCTTGTGTGATAAAAATTTTCGCACGCCGACGAAAGCTGCAGCCGCAAGCAGTAACGCTACGATTATCGGCATCACGGAAACCCCGCTGCTACCGCTTTGCGTCGTCTCATTAGCCTCACTTTTGACGCTCATCTTGCTCTGATCGAAAGCGGGGTTTTTTACGCGCAAAATGAGCTTGAGATTGCCGTCTTGAGTAAGAGCATCGACCGATAGATCGGCTCCGGTGGGGAAATTTATCTCGATATCCTTGCCCTTAGGCGCTATCGTAAAGCTTTTTAAGACCTTTTGGTTGGTGCGCATTTCGTTAAATTTCTCATCGCCGCCAAGCCCTTTTAAAATAAGACTCATCGACTGCCCGTCGACGCGGCGCACGATGTCAGGTTTGTATGCGGAGTCAAACGCTAAGGCGATGTCGACGCTGTCGTCGTGGTTGAAAAGATCGTATTGCATCAGATTGGCGCCGAGGCAAAAATTTGTGATTAAAATCAAAAATATCTTTTTCATGCTTATTCCGTTAGTTAAAAAGTTCGGCGATCTTGTTTTGTAGCTCGCGCCCGCCGTAGTTCGCGCATAAATTTACGATCGCAGTGCCGATGATAGCGCCGTCTGCGTATTCTTTCGTAGCGCGAACGTCGCCGGCAGTGCGGATACCAAAGCCGATCGCCATGGGCAGATCGCTCATCTTTTTAAGATCTGCGACCATATTTTTTAGGCGCGAGATTGGAGTTTGCTTACTTCCTGTCACGCCGATAGCGCCCACGCCGTAGATGAAGCCTCGCGCGCGGCTCAAAACTCGCGCGGCGCGGTGCTCGCTCGTAACACTGATAAGCGGGATGAGCGCGATACCAAGCTCTTCGCAAAGCGCGAAAATTTCTTCATTCTCCTCATACGGCAGATCGGGGATTATTAGCCCGCTGATGCCGTAGCGCGCCGCCTTGGATACAAACTCGCGCGCGCCGTAGGCAAAGATCACGTTGTAATAGACCAAAAACACGAGCGGCTTGCGCGTTTGCACTCCTTTTAAAATTTCAAATACCTTCTCCGCGTTTACGCCGTTTTGCACCGCGGAAAAGCTCGCTTTAAAAATTTCGGGGCCGTCCGCGAGCGGGTCGGAATACGGGATGCCGATCTCAAGCAGATCGATCGCGCTTTCGTCTAAATTTGACAAAAACTCCTTCGTGTGCGCGGGGTTCGGGTAGCCAGCCACGATGTAGCCGATGTTTGCCTTTTTGCCGGCAAAGGCAGCCTTGATCTTATCCATAAATCGTTCCTTTTTTGTAATTCATCACGGTATCCATATCCTTATCGCCTCTACCGCTTACGTTTACGACGATCGTTTTTCTGCCCTTTAGCTGCGGGCAGAGCTTTTGCAAATACGCTAACGCGTGCGCGCTTTCGATCGCGGGGATGATGCCTTCGAGCCTGCAGAGCAGTTTAAGCGCCGTGATGCACTCATCGTCGGTTACCGCTTCGTATTTTGCGCGACTTATCTCGTGCAGATGCGCGTGCTCCGGACCTACTCCAGGATAATCAAGCCCCGCTGAAATACTGTGAACAGGCTCGATCATGCCGAATTTATCCTGCAGCACGATCGTTTTCATGCCGTGGATGATGCCCGCGCGCCCGTTAGTGATGGTCGCTGCGTGATAAGGGGTTTGTGCGCCCAAGCCGCCCGCCTCGACGCCGATGAGTTGTACGGCGGGATCGTCCACGAACGCGCTAAAAATTCCTATCGCATTGCTTCCGCCGCCCACGCAAGCTAAGACGTAGTCGGCTTTGATCCCCTTGCTTGCGAGCTGCGATCTGGTCTCGGCGCCGATGACGCTTTGAAAATCCCTAACCATCTTAGGATACGGATGCGGCCCGACCGCCGAGCCGATGACGTAAAATACGCTCTCAATCTCGTTCACCCACGCCTGAATCGCCGCAGTAGTCGCCTCTTTGAGCGTTTTTAAACCGGTGCCGATTTTGATTAAATTTGCACCCAAAAGCTGCATCCTAAAGGCGTTGAGCTGTTGGCGCGCGGCGTCGGTCTCGCCCATATACACGTCGCACTCAAGCCCAAATAGCGCCGCTGCCGTCGCTGTCGCCACGCCGTGCTGGCCCGCGCCGGTTTCGGCGATGATCTTTTTTTTGCCCATTTTTTTGGCTAACAGCGCCTGCGCTAGGGCGTTATTGATCTTATGGGCGCCCGTGTGGTTAAGATCCTCGCGCTTTAGATAAATTTCATGCCCGTAGTACTCGCTAAGGCGCGCGGCGTGATATAACGGCGTCGGACGCCCAGCATATTCGCGCAGCAAGTAACCCAGCTCATCTTTAAATTCCTTAGTCTGCGCTATGGTGTTGTACGCATCCTCCAACTCCTCAAGCGCGAACATCGCCGTTTCGGGCACGAACTGCCCGCCGAAACTCCCGAAATACGCCTTTTTATTCATCCTATCTCCTCGCATTAAATCGTGAGATTATATAAAATTTCGCGTTAAATTTCGCTTTTTTGACGGCGCCTTTTGCGACGCTCTTCTAAATTTATCGGATATGCAGCCGCAAAAAACGCGCGGCACAAAATAGTAAATTTTGAAATTTACACTTCAAATTGCGGCTAATGTCTTGCTTGATGAGCAGCCCAACTTCATGAATTTGAATAATTTGTAAATTTATTTGCTTTCATTGCCAATATCGCTCTTTTTATCATTACCGATAGGACAAATTATATTGTCAGTATCCGTAAGTCTTAATTTTTTCCATTCTTCAAAGCTATTAACCCTAATCAAATTATGCGGAATTTTTGACGGTTCATCAATAATTTCGAGGCACTCGCTCGTTTCTCTTTTAAAATACTGCATAATAAGGTGATTATCGTTATTTTCCAAAGCCTTTTTTATACATTTTGCTTTTAACTTAACATAACCGCTATTACTTAAAGAATTTTTTGAAAAAAGCCTTATTGGGGCGCACTCGCTAATTATTTCCATATAAATCATACGAAAAACAAAAAACGAAATAATCAGCAAAAATGGTAATAGAATAATATTTTTGTATCGTTTTAAAAATTTCATCTTATTTCCTTATTAGGAATTTTTGAATTCTGCGGATAGAAAACCTTAATCTTTGTGTTTTTTGCCGCACCTGGACCAAGCGTAATTTTGCCATTTACACCATAAGACCATGGATTGTATTGATATTCTCCATCAAATGCTATTACCGTTTTACCTGTCAAATTAGCTATCTGTTGTCCTAATGATGAATTTGGTATTTTTTTATAATTTTCATCGTTTATATCTTTCCCAGAAAAACATGATAACAAAGCAATTGTATCCACATTGCCACTTTGATATTTTTTACTATTTACTATTTTTTCAGCTAGTTCATTCGCATTTAAATCTTTGCCTGTTTTACCATCTCTAATAGTTCCTTCAATTAAAGCACTTCCATGTCCTGCAACCGTGTAAATATTTTCTCCTTCGAACCTACCGACTAACGAAGCTATTATTGTCGTAAGACCGTCCTCTTTAATATCAAAAAAACTTAAATCCGCATTATCGCTCCATCTCTTATCCGTGCCATTAAAATTCTTAAGGTTATGCTCTAACAGAGCCTTATTAATCTTATCGTATTTATCGTAGCTAGGCAGTTTATCTCCTAAATTTATCTTTGAGCCCGTTATATCTAAGCCTCTTTCGAGATAGTCCGCAAAGTGATCGCCCTTTATATCGGCATATCTATTCATAGCCTCGCCGCCAGGAATAAAGCGTCCTTTTTTGTAGTCTATAGCATGGCTTAGTTCATGTCCTAGAGTTTGAGCAAATGTTTTTATATCCGACGTATTGGCTAAATTTAAAGTGATAGTTTTGCTTAAAGAGTCGAAATTCCCTTTGAAAGGCTCATCATTTTTGCCCTTTGCATTGGCATCGGATATTAGTTTTACTTTAATACCTTCTAAACTTAAACCATTGGCTTTGGCATAAGCATCTATCAGAGATTTTATTACCTGCTCTTTAGTGTTGATGCCTACTTTTTCATCCATTAATACCGAGCTTAAAGCTTTGCCGTAAGCCTTGCTTAACTCATAAGCGTTTGCATATTCCGCTACGTTTTCATTAAAGGAAAGATCACCCGTTTTTATAAGCATCTCTAAGGACTTGGTTATCGCACTCCCCCTATTAAGCTCATCCTTTATCTCATTTCTTCCCCCTTCGCTAAACAACCTCATATCCACGCTTGCATCAACATTAGAGTTTAGCTTAGTAGAGTATAGCTCTTTGCTTAGCTTAGAGCTGTCTCTGTTTAATCTAGTAAGATCGTCTGAGTTATATAGAGCCTTATTGTTGGGATCAGATTGTAAAGAAGCAAGCTCATCTTTGCTTAAAGAGCTTATATCTTTATCTCCTACTATAAGCTCTCCTTTTCCTATAGTAGCTAAGCTCTTACTCATAGCGTAGGATAGGTTTCTATTATTAGAGTAGTTAATCGATGAAATTTTAGACTTAGGGTCGGTATTGCTCTCTTTAGATTGAGCGTTCTTGCTATCACTAGCTTGGCTACCGTTCTCTTTGCTTTCTCCTCCCTGTTGCGGATCCTTAAAAGCATAATTCGTTCCTATGCTTAAAGAATTTGATTTGTCGTATCTGGTGTTGCTTAAATTTGAGAATGTTAGGCTGTCTGTTTTTAATCTAAGCTTGCCGTTATCTATGAAATTTCCGCTCTCATCATAGTAGCCTGCGGCTATTAGTGAGCCTTTCAGATCGGTATTAGATCCTACTTCTATATTTAACTCTTTAGCGGTTATGCTAGATAGCACGGTCTGTTTTACCATAGTGCTCGATTTGGATCTAGAGTAGTTAGCGTTTATGCTTGAAAGCTTAGAATTTGAATACCTTACTATGTTATTGCTTATGGCATAAGGACGAGAAGGATCGGAAGTTTTTTTACTGCCGCTTATGCCTATACCTGCCCCTATAGAGCTAGATTTGCTATCGTAATTATAGCTATCTCGTAGGCTTGCTAGGCTTAGATCATGTCCTACCTTTAAAGCTAAAGCATTATCCGCTCTAAGGTTAGCTCCTTTTATTAAAGCGTCGTTACTAGCTAAGGCGTATATATTATGTCCTGCATAAACTTTAGCGTTATTGTGGCTAAGGCTTTCCTCTTTCATATTGCTTCTAGAGTAATCAAGCCCTGCGCTTCCTCCTCCGCCTCCATACATAGTAGCAGATACTCTTCCGCTTATGGTTTTAGAGCTTTGCTTGGCTTCATAGCTATCTTGCGAAGCATCCATAAATAGATTATGAGTGCTTAGGTGTATATCGCCCCTAGCATATAAATTTGAGCCTTTGATATTTATAGCGGTATCTTTATTGCTATCAGTTAAAATTTTAATATTCTTGCCGCTAAGATTAGAGGCTACGGAGTTACTTGATTTGGAACTATCTTTGGAAGTGGTTCCGCTAAGCTCTGCGGAGGCGCCGACGCTAAAGCCCCAAGTAACCCAGCTAGAGGATGCAGCAGATCCTTGAGAGATGAGGGCGGCGGTTAAGAGAGCAAGGGTAAAGAAAGAAAGCCGCTTTATAAATTTATTCATTTTTACCTTTTAAGCGGGGTATTAGAAATTTATTTTCTAAGCTATTTTTATTCCTATACAAATTAATAATATATCCCATCTACGCACACATCGGCATTTAGTTCGGCGCACATTTTTAGCATTTCTTTACTAAAGTCGATAGAATATACATCGTCCTTCTCCGCCGCGTCTATCATTATATCGATGTTAACGTTTAACTTTAATGCCGATATCCTCTTTTTAATATCGCCAAAGTTTGCTTTTAAAATTTCATACAGATCTTTTAACGCATCGTCCGTGTATACGTGCTCTTTCTTGGCGGTATAACATAGCCATCTACAACTATTTCTAACCTTACCGCGCCTTTCGTCCATATCGCCGATTTTATATTTTTTTACATAGCTGATTTTATATTCATTGATCTTCTCATCTAGGATCAAGTCCGAAAAATCAAAGTTATATTTATCCGACGATAAATAAAAAGCAACATACATAGTAGTCATTTATGCTCCTCATAAATTTACAGTCCGCCGAGCCCACATAATTCATCCATTTAACGGCTAAATTTTAGATTATGAGATTATACTATCTCTACCGATATTTGAGCGTCGATTTTGCCGCCATTTTCTTTTAAAATTTCAGGAAATCCCAATTTTATAATCTGTTCTTCGGAGAGGCTATAAGAATAATGGATATTTGCCTCTATGCTCAGCGGAGCGACTATTTTCGCAACTTCGCTAAAAGGCAGCTTAACGTCCAATAGCGCTAAGTAAAAAGCTTCCGTATCGCTATCAAAGACATTTATATAGCAGCCTTTTATATTTTTATCGCCGCTATTTGGAGCCTTGATTATTCTTTCATGGACAGCAGTGGATTCGAAGAAGTATGAAAAACCGGGCTTAACCATATCAATGCATCCAAAAGATCTCATCTGCTCTATGTTTAAGCTATAGCCATATACATAATAAGGATCGTCTTCATCCGATTTTACGATTTGTTTTATATCTTCTAAATCGAGATCTATTTGCCGCGAATCGGCGTAGCTCTCATCGATACCGAAAGATGTTATCTCATAATATGTCTTATAATACATATCGCGTATATGAAATTTAATTCGCTTATCTCTTAAAAGCTTTGGATCTATTTTTATACCGAGTTTTTCCGCGTCCGATTTCGCAATCAATTCGGGCTCGAATATAAATTCTTTTCCAAAACGACCGCTTTGCCCTTTTGGAATTTTAAGTCCATAGAGTTCCCGTCCATCTCTTACCGGAAAAAGATAACGGAAAATACCTTTTACGCTTTTCATTTTTGAATCCTTCTTGTTTTATTTGCTTTCTCAAGCCGCTTTAAATTTACGCTATACGCGCTTAAGATACTCTGCGCGTATTGAAATTTATACCTTAAGGCAGTGCCTCATCTTTTATACGGTATTATATCGCTCTTTTTTACAAATACTTTTATCTCGCTGCACTTTTCAACGACCTCGCACCACTTATCATCGCAGTGACTAATTACAAATATAGGATAATCGGGTCTTGCCAAAACATCATTTTCATTTTTGGATGCATAGGTTCTATATTCTCCCTCATAAAAATAACTATATTTATGCCTATCCTTAAACCAATACATATTCTTTTGAGCGGATTTATCATCAGCGCCGGCGCATTTGGCGGCATATTTCATAAAATACGGCTCACACCCGCAAAAGAATAATAACAATATAAAAGGTGCGAAATACTTCACAGCTCTCCTTTCAAGTATAAAATTAATATCTTTTTACTATATCGTCTTTCTTGACGAAATACTCCGTTTCATCGCAAGGATAGTAAATTTTGCACCATTCGCCTTCGCAGGATTGGATAGGGATGACTATCTCATCATAATAAGCAAATTCCTCTTTATCTTCATAGAAAATTTTACGAATAACGCCATCTTTAAATTTATATATAATTTTTTGATCTATTTTTTCGCCACATTCGCCGTAAAAGGCATCGTCTTTGTGTTTTGCAAAAGTGATTTTATGCCCTAAAATCGTAGGACTGCACCCATATAGGCATAATGCAACAAAAGATATAACAAAATTTCTCATTTATTCTCCTTATTAAATCTATTTATAATATCATTATAGGGATAAACATGATTGATATAAAATGGATTATGTTCTATATATGTTTGATTTTGTTGCACTTTCATCTCTACACCATTTATAACATTGCTCCAAAATGTCGGCATAATAATAGCACTAGGATGACTCACTAGATCATATTCATAATTATAGGTATTTTCTCCAAATTGGATATTAAATGGTGTTCCTGCATATATAGCCTTTTCGGGATGCTTATCGAAATTTTCTAACCCAGAATTTAAAATTGCACTTCCTTGAGAGTGCCCTATGACTACATCATCATTTTTTATCTCATGCCCCACCTGTTTCGCAATTCCTGTAGTAAACGGCAATAAATCTATACCGGTTTCAAGTATATCAGAAAGAAACCCTCTGCTCGGATTATATAAGACCTTATAATCTTCGCCTACCATATAGCGAGCCTGATCTTTTGCATTATCTTCATCCGTCAAAATCCCATTAACAAAAGCCCTCTTTGATTTTGGATTGCCTAGTATCTTAAATTTAGGATCGCCCGTTGCTATCGCCCCTATGTTAGCCAACAAACCTCCGTTGTTATCTTCACTAGGGATTAAACCCAAAGAGCAGGTGCCTAAGAAATTTAGCCCTTTTGCAACGGTTCTTTCAAAAGCGTTTTTTGAATTCTTACTCGGCATATGATTTGACAACGCATCCGTAAGGAGTAGAAGCTCTTTTTTGATTTGATCTCGTCCGTCCTGGCTAAAAAATCTATGATCTATATCAGCCTTTGCGGATGAGTACAAATTACTATTTACGATATCTTTTTGTATTTTAGCCGTATCCCTATTTAGTCTGCTTAGTTCATCCGAGCCAGCTTCATTATTGATTATTAGACTGCCGCGTCCTACGGTAGCTAAAGTTTTATCTAAGCGTACCGAATGCGACCTGCTTAGCGATACGCTTGATGAGCTGAAATTTTTGCTATCTTCCTTGGCTACTTTTTCTTTTATGGACTTAATCGTATTTTGAATATGCTCGGCGCTTAAGTCGTCTTGTTTTAATCTAGCGCTCTCTTTAGCTTCAGCGCTCTTGTTTTCTTTAGCTTGAGCACTCTCGCCCTCCTTGTTTCCCTCTCCCTGTTGAGGATCTTTAAAAGCATAATTCGTTCCTATGCTTAAAGAATTTGATTTGT
>CAURUA010000031.1:0-25754 GCA_963528045.1 uncultured Campylobacter sp.
CTATCCAAAAAATGCCCGCCCTTTTGCACCTCGTAAAACTTAGCATCCATCTGCCCCGCTAACTCGCGGCTGAAGCTAAACGGCACGATATAATCGTCCTTTGCGGCAACCACCGCGCGCTGTTTTGCGGCGGCTTTTATGCGCTCAAAATCAAAGCCTTTATCCATAAATTCGTCTAAAATTTTAAATTGCGGATCGCTAAGCGGCTTTGCAAGCCCCGAGACCAGCACTACGCCCTCTACTGCGCCGCTTACAGCGCTACTTTGCAAAAAATTTAAGATCGTAGGGCAGCCAAGGCTGTGTCCGACCAGATAGACTTCGCCTTCAAATTTCACGCTTTCTCGCAGAGTTTTCAGCCACTCATCAAGCCTCGGATGCGCAGGCGTAGGCATCGCTAAAATTTCCGCCTTCGCGCCCAATTTTTCGATCTCGCCTTTGAGCCAGGCAAACCAATGGCTTTTAGGCGAAGCATCATAGCCGTGTACGATATAGACGCACTTTTGCATATTTTTCTCCTTCGAATTTAAGCTCGCCCCAAACGAGACGGTACCGACGCAAAGTAGCGAAGCTGCGCACGCCAGGCTAAATTTCATCGCATTTCGTCTTTTGCTATTCATCTATAGCTCCTTTCATTTCTAAAGCGGACATTTTACATCGTTTTTTAAAAAAGACCCCTTAAGACGTTCGCGTAGATCTATAAAAATCCCCGCAAAGCCCTTTGCGCGCAAAATTTTAAAATTTCAATCCGCGCCCTAGCCCTTGCAAATCGTGATTTTATCGGCAAATTTGCCCAAAAAATGATACCCTGAGCCCGCCTGCGCGATGATATCGAGCACCGCGTCCGCATCTCGCACGAGCGTGCCGCCCGCAAAGTCCACGCCGCGCTCAAACAGCGCCTGCGGCAGTAGCGGCGTGGTAGGCCCTACGAGCACGAGCTTGGCGCCGCTTTTTTTCAGACGCAAAAGCCCATCCAGCGTGTCGTTGATGAGCGTCGTAGCCGTGATTATCACGTTATCCGCGTGCGGTACGACGCTTGCGGCCTCGCTTGCAGGTAGGTAAAACGGCAGCTCCGCCTGCTTGAGCGTGCTTTTGTCAAGCTCTAAAATTTTAAAATCCGCGCCCTTTTTCATCAGCGTCTTGATGTAGGGCACCAGCGCGCCCACGACGACGCTAAAGCTGCCGCGCTCGATCTGCAGCTGCTCAAAGGGATCGGCGCCGAATTTTACATCGTAATCCGCGCGGATTTTATCGAAACACGCCCTTCCAAGCGCATTTAGTGCGGCGAGCGCGAGCGCCTTTTTAAGCGGCGCGGCGGAGTTTAGGTCGCGCAGCAGATAGCGCACGCTTTTGCCCACGATATTGCCCGAATCGGGCATCGCGCTTGCCTGCGAGGGGCAGCAAACGGCGCCCGATAGGGACTTTAGCGGCGTATAGCTAAGCCCGCATGCGCCTCCTTGCAGCTTCACGCCGCTAAAAAACAGCCCCACTACCGCGCGTTCGATCTTAAGATCCAGCGCCTGGGCACCTAAAATTTCTTTCGCACACTCTAGCGTCTGATCTAAAATTTCGCTCATTTTCGCTCCTTTAATGTGGAATTTAGCGCCATTATAGCTTAAAATTTCGGCGCCCGTATTGATATAAATTTATTGACCGCGCGAGTGGCGACGTCCAAGCAGACGCGAGCTAAATTTAACGCAAGCGGCAGGCGCGAGATAAAATTTTACGTAGCGAGCGCGTATCGTTGCGGCTTGGAATTTTAAAAGCGCAGTGCAGTTTTAAAATTTGAAACGTGCGGACAAATATGAAATTTTAACGAGCGAGTACGACTTTAAATTTTAACTAATCGGCGGCGGGACGAAGCGACAGGCGCGAGCAAGCGGTGCGGACGGGTCAAATTTAACGAGCAAACCGATGCGAGCCCAGGCAAATGCGAGCTAAATTTCATAAGAGCGGACGAGTGAGAGTTTGGGTGCAGGCAGGCTAAATTTCAATGAATACGAATGGGCGCGAGCTCGGGCAAATGCGAGCAAATTTAATAATTGCGAACGAACGCAAACTCGGACGCGAGCTAAATTTAACGAAAGTAGCGAGAGCGGGCAAAATTTAATAAAAGGTGCGGGCACGGGTAAAATTTACGCGGCAAGCCATATCTACGACAAATCGCGCCCGCTGCGGAGTTAAATTTTATTTTCTACTGCCGCACGGCTAAATTTTATTTCATATCCGTCGTAGGGTTAAATTTTATTTCCGATCCATCGCGGGATCAAATTTCATTTTTCGATCCGCCGCGAGGCTAAATTTTATTTTCAGATAGTAGGATGTTGATGAGTGGATTTAGCAACGTCTCGCCGCGAGCGGCACACAGCACGATCTCGTCGTAGTAGTAGTCGCTCCTGCCGTAGTTGTGAAACTCATACGCCCCAAAGCCGTAGCCCATCGGCGTGATCTCGACGCGCGAGTACCAGGCGTCCTTGGCGATGATGTATTTTTCGGTGTCTTGCGAATAAACCCACACCACGATCTCATCTTTGTTTTTTTGCCGCATCAGCCACATAAAGACGTTTGCGATGTCGTTGAAAAAATATGTATCGCCGTTTGGCATAACGGCCTGAGCGGTGTTGTACAGATCGTTTATCACTGTGCCGCTCTCGTGGCATAGGTATTTGCCAAATTCGATCTGCAGCGGCTGCTTATCGGTGTTGCCGTGGCGAACGGAAATTTTGGATTCGGCTATATCCATAGACGATATGAGCAGCCCCATCACGCAGGCGAGCAAAACCGCGGCAAAAATTTTCTTAATCATAGCAGCGCGCCCCGCACGAAGTAGTATTTGACGACGTAGGCGCTGCAGATGAGCGCGTTTAGAATGAGCCAGAACGAGGAGTATTTAAGCAGGTGGGTGTAGGCACGCTTGGTGATAAGCTCCGTTAAAAAGGGCACGATGCCGAAAAATATACCCAAAAACAGCGAGCCCCAAATCGCATAGCCGACGAAGTAATAATCCTTCAAAAGCATGCAATACGGGCATTTGTGATTGGGCTGCTCGTAAACGTAAAGCCCGAAAAAATAGGTGATCGCGTAGTATGCGACGAACAAAAAGAGCAAATTCAGAGCAAAGCTCGCCATCGACTGCTTTAAGAAATTTAAGATCAAAATGGCGCCCAATATCGCATAGAAAAAGGTCGCCAAAAGCGCCTGCGTGTATCCAAACGGGAGCTTCGGCGCGCGGAATACGACCGAGCAGCAAAACACCGGCACGCGCAGCGGGATATTGGTAAAAAATAGAATTTCTAAAACAAACTCCGCCAAAACGCCCGTAAAAAGGATGGTAAAGATCAGGTATTTGCGCTTTAGATAGGGAAATTTGCCCGCTTTAAGATCGAGGCTGTTTAAAATAAGCCAGAGCCCAAAGCCGAAGATCAGTAAAATTTTTAAAAGCAGCAGGATATTGCCGTAGCGGTTCGAGCCCACGACGCCTGCGGAACACATCGCGCCCGGCACGACCGAAGAGAGCTCGTTTAAGCAGAGAGCGAAAAATATAAACAAAATGATCTTGCACGCTATCGTGAAGAACAAAATAGTGTTGATGAGATAGTTTCTTTTCTCCAGGGCGTATTGTAAATTTGAGGTGGCGTTAAAGTCCCAGTAGCGCATGATCCGTACGATGTGAAACTGCGAGATCGCCATCAGCGCTATTACGATGAGCTCCACGGCCAAAAACGCAATCACGCTGCCTGATAAAAATACGCTCATGTAGAAATTTCTCCGTCTTTTAAAAACACGCGCTGGTCCACGAAACTTAGATCATCGAAGAGTATATCGTGCGTCGCGATCAAAACGGTCTTTTTAAGCTCTTTGAGCTTTGAAAGCATCCCCACAAAACCGAGCGAGTTTTGTTTGTCCAAATTTGCCGTCGGCTCGTCGGCCAAGATGATCTGCGGATTCATCACGAGCGCCCTAGCGATAGCGCAGCGCTGCTTCTCGCCGCCGCTAAGGCTCGAGACGATCTGATCTTTTTTATGCGCGATATTAGCAATCTGCATCGCTTCGTCTATGCGCGCGCCAAGCTCATCTTTGCTCAGCCGCTCGAGGCTA
The DNA here is from genome assembly GCA_963528045.1 of uncultured Campylobacter sp. Taxonomy (GTDB): domain Bacteria; phylum Campylobacterota; class Campylobacteria; order Campylobacterales; family Campylobacteraceae; genus Campylobacter_B. The sequence goes on from CAURUA010000031.1 coordinate 4,096, forward strand.
AGCGGCGCAAGGACGTTTTTATAGACGCTAAGCGCCTCAAGCAGATTGAAAGACTGAAAGATAAAACCGATTTTTTTGTGGCGATACGCGGAGCTTTCGATATCGGCGAGCTTAGAGACGTTTGCGCCGTCCACCAAAACCTCGCCGCTGCTAGGCTTAGCAAGTGCGCCTATGATAGAAAGAAGCGTGCTTTTGCCGCTGCCGCTAACTCCTTTTAAGATTACGATCTGCCCTTCCTCGACGCTTAGGCTTATGTTTTTTAAAGCGCGAAACTCATTCGCCCTGCCCTCGTTGTAAATTTTACAAAGCTGCTTGATCTCTATTAGGCTCATTTGACCGCCTCGCTCATATCGCCAATAGCTATGCGCCAGGATGGGATGATGACGAACGCCAAAAACGGGATCACGCTAAAGACGAAGATCAAAAAGAGCATATTGAAATTTATCGCGGGTGTGAAAGTGATGAAATTTCGCAGCTCGCCGCCTAAAAATATATCGCGCAAAAGCGGCGCGTCTAGAACAAAAACATAAGCATAAGCGCCCGCGACGCCGAGCAGATAAGCGCTTAGCGAGACGATGAAATTTTGAATAAATTTCATCGCGATGATATCCTTTATACAAAAGCCGATGCTGCGCAAGATCGCGATCTCTTTTTTCTTCTCGCCGTATGCGAGCGAAATTTGATTTTTTAGCAAGATGAAAAACGAGATCATCGCCACGGCGTAAAGCACCATAAAGATCCCCCCTTTGTAATAATACAGATGCCTCACTTCGGCTACCGCGTCCTCGGCGCTGAGAGCTTGCGTGTTGGGGTATAAATTTACGATCTTAAGCGCTACTTCGCTTACTTCGTTGGGGTTGGGCACGCTTACATAGAGCTTGGTGTATTCGCCCTCCTTCAGGCTTAGCACCTCGCGCGCGGTAGCTGGGTTTAGATAGATCACGTCGTTTGAGACGATGCTGCTTTCGTGCGGCGAAATTTTATTAATCTTAATCGCGATTAGGCGCTGTTCGGTTAAGAAGTGAAACTCGTCCTCATAGTACCACTCGCCCATCGCCGCCTTTACCCCCTCGCCTACGATCATTTCGTTTTCATTCAAATTTTCGTCGCCTACGATATGAAACCAAACGCGCTTTTGAGCGAAGTAATACATTCCGTCCACGGCGCCCTGCACTTCGCTGACGCCCGCGATTTTAGAGATGTCGTAGATATAGCCGTCGTGCATCAGATCGCGTTTGCCTGCGCGCAGAGCCTCTACGACGATGTCGGGTCTGAGCTTGATGACCTTTTCAAGATCGTTTTGAATGGAGCCCGAGATAAAAAGCACCGAGCTTAAAATAAAAACGATAAATGCAAAGATCGCGAAGCTAAAGAAGTGATCGGCTCTATCTTTTCGCAGCAGAGTTACGGAGTAGTCGATGAAATTTTTACTTATCATAGACGAACTCCGCGTAGGCCTTGCTCTTAAAGCTGCTTGAGAGCCGCACGTCCTTTATCTCGCGTGCGAGTTTTTGCAGACACTGCTCGCCATTTGCGCGATCAAAGCTTACATAATGCACCGCAATGAGCGCGTAAAGGGCGGCAAAAAAGATAATTAAAGCGCAAATGAGCCTCATAGCCCTTCTATTACGCTCTCTTGAATTTCGTCAAATTTAAGCACGCTCTTGCCTCCGTGATCTTTAGCGAAGGTCTTAGCCGCGCTCTCGCTCTCAAATGGAATAAGCTCGTCGCCCATCGGCCCTAAGACGTTGGAGCCGAGCACGAAAAAGGCGCTTTTAGCGTCGATCTTGTGTAGCTTGTAGTAATCGGTTGCATAAATTTTATCAAAGCCCTTGCCCTTTTGGAAGTAGTACTTCATCAGATCTTTCACGCCGTCAAAATACAGGTTCTCGCCGCCCTGAACCTCTATCATCGCCGCCCAGTTAGGGTTTTTACCTACCAGCATACCGCAGACCGGGCATTTAGCGCCTTCCGGCACGACGATCTTTTCAGGCTTTTTCGCTTTTGTATCTTTACCGCTGCTGCCTAAATTTGCCGGCGCGTCCCATAGATACAGCGCCGCGGCTTGCAGGTGTTTGTCGTACTCAGGCTCCTTGCTCGCGCCTTTTGCGTCGCAAACATTTTTGAGATGAGCTTTAAGCTCGGAGATGGATTTAAAGCTTTTCGCTTCAGTTTTAGCGCAGTTTGCTTCGTAAAATTCTTTACCGTGCGCGTAAACGCCGCCCTCACGCTTGGCTTTAATCATCTTATTATCGCCCGCGAAGTCCTGCCCCGCAATCTCGTAGGCCTTGGCAAAGTTCACTATCTCGCCGCCGTTTTCGGCTTGAAATTCCTTCGCATCGGCTTCGGTTGAGAAGGCGTATTTGCTATTGCGGCTCATCGTGCCTTTGACCTTGCTGCCCACGACGTAAAAGGCTTTATTTACGTCGATTAAATTTAGATTTTTCGTATCAACGACCTGCGCATCGCTTGGAATTTTGCCGCCCGTAATCTCGTACAAGCAGTGCAGAGAAGCGACTTGCTTGCCGTTCCAAACGTGGTTGGTTTTATAGAATTTAACCAAATTCATTCCGCAAACGGCGCAGTATTCTTTGCCCTCGCCGCTTCCTACGAGCGTAGCTTTGCTAGGATCTACGCTTTGAAACATAGGCTTTGCCGGTTTATTGGCCCCGTCCATCGAGGCACCGAAAACGAACGCAACGAGCGCAGCCGAAGCTAAAAACGAACGTAAAATCATACTATCTCCTTAAAAATTTGATGTTTTAAATCTACTTACTAATCGAATTTAAAAATTCCAAATTCTCGCAGCCCATCTTGATGCCGCCGTCGCAGCTTTTTTTGAAAAACTCTTTTGCTTTGGCGTTATCGGACTTCACGCCCTTACCTTCGGCATACATTATGGCTAGGTTATTGCAGCCGTCGAAGTGGCCGAGGTTGCACGCCTTTTCATACTGCTGCTTTGCCTGCTTATAATCCTGATCCACTCCCTGTCCGAAGGCGTATAGATAACCTAGATTGTTGCAGCCGATGCCGATGTCGCCGCCGCAAGCTTTTTCGTAAAAAATTTTAGCCTTTGCGAAGCTTTGCTGCACGCCCTCACCCTTTAGATACAGATAGCCCAGGTTGTTGCAGCCCATCATATCGCCGTAGGTGCAGGCTTTTTCATAAAGGCTCGCCGCCTTGACGACGTCCTTTGCAAGCCCGGCGCCGTTTGCGTATAAAAGCCCGAGCGAGGTGCAGCCTTCGTTATCTTTGCAGGCTTTTTCGTAATAAGCCGCGGCTTTGGTGAAATTTTGATCCGCGCCGTTGCCGCTTTCGTAGATATAGCCTAGATTGTTACACGCAAGCGCAAATTTGGCGCTGCACGCCTTCTCGTAGAGGCTGATCGCTTTTTCGAAATTTTTCTCTACGTTGCCGGTACCCTCAAAATACAAAACGGCTAGATTATAGCATCCCGAAGCTTTATTTTCCAAACCGCACGCTCGCTCGTAAATTTCTGCGAGTTTTTTATGATCGCCGCTTTGCTGTGCCTGAATGCCCTCGCTGATAAAGCCCGCATTTGCCGCGGCAGCCAAGGCTAACGCTATTAGAAATTTTTTCAAATTTACTCCTTCATATCGTTTTTACGTCCCTGCCCCTGAAAGCAAGAGCGATTATTAAAAATACCGCCGCTATTATACAATAAAACGGCGCGGGTATCTGCGGCGCATCTCCCGCGGCGTAAGAGTGTATGCCGGTGAGGTAGAAATTTACGCCGAAATAGGTCATTATGATCGAGCTATACGCGAGCGTCGAGCTCACGCAATAAACATAGATCGAACCGAGCTTCGGGATAAGCTTTAGATGCAGCACGATCGCATAGACGATGATCGAGACATACGACCAGGTCTCTTTGCTATCCCAGCCCCAGTATCGCCCCCAGCTCTCATTCGCCCACACGCCGCCGAAGAAATTTCCGAGCGTCAGCATCGAAAGCCCCACGATGAGGCTGATCTCGTTGATCGCCGTTATATATCTGATCTGCGCATTGAGCCGCTCGCGATTGGCGCTGTTTTTAAGCGCCATCAAAACAAGAGCCAAAAGACCGAGCAGACAGCTAAGTCCTAAAAATCCGTAGCTAGCCGTGATAACCGAGACGTGGATGCTAAGCCAATAGGACTTTAGCACCGGCACGAGGTTGGTAATCTGTGGATTTACGAAGCTCATATGCGCTACCAGCATCACGATGCTAGCCAGCAAGCAGCTCGCGCTTAGCGTAAGTAGGGACTTTCTAAAAAATATGATCCCCGCAAGCACCGCCGACCAGCCGATGTAGATCATCGACTCATAGCTATCGCTCCACGGCGCGTGAGCCGCGACGTACCAGCGCAACGCAAGCGCGAAGGTATGTGCCGCAAAGCTTGCGGCAAAGGCTGCGAATAAAATTTTTTGCGCGAGCACAAAGCGCTTGCCGCAAAGTGCGCCCAAAAGCGCCAATATTAGAGCTACGCCGCCTAGGATCATATAGCAATAAACGAGCTTTTTAAAAACCGAAGCTTTGTTGTAAAACACCTCAGCCTTGACGCGGCTAACGCTTGGAAGAATAGCTTCCGAGGTCGCTCTTTGGTAGTTTTTCAGCTCCGCAAGTGCTGCATCCGCTTTAGCCCAATCATTATCCGAAATTCCGTCTTGCAAGCCGTTTAGATAGTCATTTAGTACGCCTTTGATCTGCGGCGCGATCCTATAATCCGCAAAGGCGTCGTTCGGCGAGAGCCAGGTGTTTTGCGGGTCGTTGGGCACGGGAATAAATTTAAAAAACACCCCCCTAAAGGTCAGATACGCGATATTTAGCCGCTCGTCGAATTTAATCAGCTCGTTATCGAGTACGCCGCGGCGCGAGGCGCTTTTTTCATTCGCCTCGTCCACGGCGCGCGCGAGCTTGTAGTTGCCGTTTTCATCAAAGACCGAATTAAAGCTCGCATATCGCTCCTGTGGCGCCGAGCCTAGCATCTTTTTGATCTCGTCGTTTTTGATCTTGATGATCTTTTGATCGCGCCAGAACGCGGGATTTAGGCTCATTCCTAGGATCATCTGCTCGGCGCTTAAACCGTAAAGCCCCTCCGTGCCCGAAATTTTATTTACGATCTCGCTTGCTTCGGTGCCAAGCGGCTTTATCCTGCCCATGTAATCTTGCACCAAAAGCTCTGCAAACGCGCCGTTTGCATGAACGCGCGAGTTGGCTTTAAGGTTTGCTAGATAGTTTTCATCCGCGGCGCAAAGCTCAATGCTGAAAAAAAGCGGCGCGATCAAAAAAAGCGCGGCGGGCGCATTGTTTTTGATAAATTTAGCTAGCTTTTTAAACCTGCTGCCCGCGGTAAAAATATTGCCGATAAATCCGACGCAAAGTAGGAAATAGCCGAAATAAGTGGGGATTTTACCCGGATCGCGATTAAGCTCTAGTACCGTGCCCAGCTCGTCGGTGTCGTAGGAGGACTGAAAGAGCTTAAAGCCGTCAAAGTTTAGCGGGTGGTTCATATAAATTTCATGTTCCCCCGCGCTTTTGCCCTCTTTTAAAATTTCAACGTCACTGGCGTAGGATGACGGGCTTTGCGAGCCCGGGTAGCGCTCGAGCTTAAATTTCAAAAGCTTTACCGCAAACGGAAGCTCTATGAGTTTGGAGCCCCAGCTTAGCATTATCTCCTCGCCGTCAAAGTTTAAAATTTTAGGCTCACCCAGCCAGCCCGCGCCGCCGCGCAGCTGCGCTTCTTGCTCGTTTCCGCCCTCAAAGCCTGCCTTGACCGCAAGCGTGCCCTGCTCGCCTTTGGGCGCGGGTTTGTAGGAGCTAAATTTGACGGTGAAGCTTTTGAAATTTATATTTTGCGTGAAGCTAAAATCGTTATCGCCGATCTGAGACAGATTTAACGGATGCTCAAACAGCGCGTCTTGCGTGCGGATTTGCAAGTATGGTTTGACGCTTACCATCTCGCTTTCGCTCTCGCCCGCCCTTACGTGCAGCACGCCCTCGGTGCCGAAATAGCGCGTCAGCGCCGCGCCGATAAAGATGACGATAAATGCCGCATGAAGTACGAATGAACCGAAGCGGCGCCACATTTTGGTTTTAATTATAATGCCGAGCAGGCTCAGCGTCGCCGCACCCATGACGCACTCGTACCAGCGCGCCTCATAGACTAAAATTTTAGCAGTTTGCGTATCGTAAATGCTCTCTAAAAAGGTTGCGACGCCGGCACCTGCGGCTAGAATAAAAAGGAGGCAGAGCGCGAACTTGTAAGAGATGAAAAATTTTAATATTTTTAGCGCGCTCATTAACCCTCCGCAGTTTTACATTATTATATCGTAAGTTTGTCCCGCGTATAGTATAAACATCCTAAGAAGCAGCACGCCCATGACGCTGGCAAGCGCGCTCGCGTAGAACGCAAATGCGGTGTGGGCGATCTTTTTGCCCAGTGCGAAATTTAAAACGAGCGGTACGCAAAAGCCTACGCCCACGACGCCCAGCCAAAATAGCTGAGCGTAAACGCCTTCGCTAAAGGCGACGCTGGCGGCTTTTTGCACGTCGCTGCCCGTGATGAGCGAAACGAAAATCATGCCGATTAGTAAAATTTCCATCGCCAAAACCGGCCACTCGACCGCATGTAAGGTTTTTAGATCGCCCCCGTGCAGCTCAGCTTTAAAGAAAAGCGCGGCTATTAGGCTTGAGCCCGCAATACCCGCCGATAAGCCCGACGCCACGAAAAGTGCAGGCAAAACGGCGGTATTAAGGATAGGAAATCTAACTAAAACCGAGATCAAAAAGCCCGTATAAGCACAGATCGCGACCGCAAAAACTAGCGTAAGCGCAAGAAGTAGCGGGCGAAGCGCGTTTAAAATTTTCATTACGAGCGCAAAAAACCCTTTTAAAAAAGTAAGTCTGCGCGATAAAAATCCGCCAAGATCAGCTTCAAACGCATAAAGGCAGGCTACGAAGCTAAGCGGGATATAGACGCAAAGCGCCGCCACGCCCACGGACATAACCGATGTGAAGTTATAATTAATCAAAATTTTCCAGAAAAGAAGCGGTCGCTCTAAATCGGCTACCAGACAAACCATACCGAGCAAGATCGCTACGAAAGATAGCAGCGACGCGGCCTTAAATAGCGGCGTGCTTTCGGTCTGTTTTTTATAAAATTTGACGAGGATCGCGACGATCAAAGCGCCGCCGCTCATACCCGCTAGCAAAAGATAGACCGCGATCGGCCAGCCCCACTCAACGCCGTGCGAGAATGTCGCAGTAAAATTTATAGCTCCGTTCATATCACACTCCTAGTTTTACCGCAGGAATATAGCGCAGGCTCGGCTTCGTGCCGCACTCAGGATGCATTCGCAGGCTATCTTTTACGCGAAGTAGCTTGCTGATGTGCGAGCCCTCGTCGTTTAGATCGCCAAACACTATCGCCTCGTATCTGCACGCCTCGATGCAGGCAGGCTCGTGGCCGTCTTTTAAATTCGTATCCAAGCAGAAATTGCAGCTCTCTGCGGCTTTGGTTTCGTGATTTATAAAGCGCACGTCGTAAGGACAGGCGACGATGCAGTATTTACAGGCGATGCAATCGTCGGTATTCATCGTCGTGATGCCGGTTTTTTCGTCCTTGTGGCAGGCTTTCGTCGGGCAAACTTTTACGCACGGCGCGTCCTCGCACTGCTGACAAGATACTCTAACGTAGCGCTTTTCTTTCAAATTTAGCGGATCGGTTTTGTCCTGTATAAAAAGCCTCATTTGACCTTTTGGGACCAAATTTACCTTTTTACAGGCGATCTCGCAGTCGGTGCAGCCCACGCATTTGTTCTGATCGAATATCATGCCGTAGTGTGGCTTTTTAGGCTCTTGCTTTTGAACGCTCGCATTTGCGTCTTGCGCGCTTTTATCCGCGCCGTCGCCGCTTTGCGCAAGTAAATTTGAGGCAATTGCGCCGAGCCCCAAAGAGCCGAGTGCGGCGGATTTTATAAAATTTCTTCTTTGCTTTTGCATATTCTCCTCCGACTAAATTTAAGCAAAACTACTTCGTTTTGTTCGCGTCGTGAAAACTTTTAGCCTCGCTCTCGCTAAGCTTTTTGGCCGCATCGGCAAGCTCGCCGGGCTTTAAAACTTTTAGTAGTTCGGCTTCAAAAATCACCACAGAACCCGCAGGAATTCTATCTACGTCCACGTTGCCGTAGGCTAAATTACTAGGGATTGTAAATTTATATTTCGAGCCCGTATTCATCAAAAGCAATCCCTCGCGCAATCCGTCGATTAAGCCTATCATAGAAAGATGCGCCGGAATTTTAGATGCGAAAGTATCGTCAAATACGCTACCGTTCGTCAAATACGCCTTGTAGTTCATCACCACTACGCTCTCAGGTTTTGGCTTTTCGCCCATACCTAGCTTTAGAATTTCATATTGAAGACCGGATTTTGTGGTTTTAACATCCGGATTTTTGGCATTTTTCGCCATGAATTCCTTGCCTGCTTTTAAATTTTTATCAAGCTCCGCTTTGGAATTTGTTTCTACGATCTTATTTAGTTTATCGGCTCTTTGATTCAAAAGCGCAATAATTTCCTCATCTTTTAGCTTCTGCTGCTTTTTAAGAGCGTCCAAAAACCCCTCTATCACCGCATCTAAGTCGTACTTGACGCCTAATGCGGCTTGTGAATGCAGCTGGTTTGAAACATAGCTTCCGGTAGAAGCTCCGATGCTATAAGATTCTTTTTGTTCTTGCGTAGTTAAATTCACGCCCAACGCGCAGCTTGCCAAAACGATAGGCAGGAAAATTTTTAGTCTTTTTTGCATACATTTGCCTTTTAAATTTCGGGGCCGCGAGCTTACGCGACCCCGAAAGAATTATAAATTATTATTTAAAATTCTTTGAGCCTCTTTGATATACTCTTTAGCTGCCTCTAGCCTTTGCTTAGTATATTTAAAGCCATGCATTCCCCATGAGCCGTCTTTTTCGATAAGATCGACGGTATCTTGAGCTTTTTCTATTAGCTCGTAAACGCGAGTTTTGTCGCTGGAGTTAAGCTTTTTAGTCTCAAGGATAGAGTAAATTCCTTGAATACCGATCTTAACTTGCGAGAAGTCGCTCTTAATCGGAGTTTGCCAGCCCATAACCTCATCGTAAACCTGCTTTTGGTTCTTGAAGTGAAGCGTCTCTTTTAGCTCGGAAACGACAGGGCTATGGCAGCCTTTGGTATCTTGCATATCTTTATCCGCCCACGAGGTTCGTGCGCACGACCACATAAGATCGACGAAATTTCGTCCATCTTTATTTCTTTGGAAGTGCCAATCTTTCGCATCTCTTGGACCTTTAGCGGCATCGCCTGCGACTAGAGATTTTCTAGCAGGATCGATGTCGATCTTCCAGATGTGCGATCTTCTTTGAGTATCAAATCCCGCGTTGTCTTGGAACTGAATAGCGTAGAAGTTCTCGCAGCTCATCATAAACGGCATGTGGCAAGATGCGCAGGTATTGTCTTTATGCGTATCGGCTCTTGCGGCGATGTAGGCTTGCTCTTGGTGGCAATCTTTGCACTCTTTTGTGATCTTAGGCTTTGTATAAAACGCGCTTAAATAGCCCTGCTCGGAGTTATAATTTACGCCCTTGACGGTTTTATCGCCAACTACCGGTCCGGTGTTATCGTGCGGATCGTGGCAGGTTACGCAGCGCATACCCTTCTCGTAGTGAGCGGTGAAGTAGGACTGAGAGCCTTCAGAGCCACATCCTGGTCCCATAGATTTAAATTTAGAGCTAAGAGATAGATCGGGGTTTCCGTTGTTTAGCGGATTAGCACGAGCTAAATCAGGGCTATAGTTAAATCTTTGGTGGCAGCGTTCGCAGTTTGAGGTTCTAAAATTTGTAGCGCCATCCAAGTGACCGCCCGCTCCATGGCACTCTTCGCAGGTGATACCTTTGGAGATAGTGTGCTTTTGAAGCTCTTTTGCGTTACCCAAAGCAGCATAGAATTCTTTCTTAGTTTTAAAATCGAATTTGAATGGGTGGCAGACTTCGCAATACGAGCTGTTTGCTTGGAAAAACATCGATTTTTTGTATTTCGCAGCATACGATGCAAGACCTCTTACGTAACCGCCGTTATCGCCGTATTCCTCAAGCGTGCCCGGGAATTCCGGAACAATCTTTTTAATCTTTTTGACCGTCTCATCGTCTAAATTTAACGCCCAAGTCCTTTGGAATTGGTTACCGCCGGCTACGATTTGACCGGTACCATCTCTTAACAAGCCACCCTCTACGTGATAGGTTCCGCGTAGAAGCCATGCATCTACGTAGCCAAATTTTGTCCTTAGATGTCCCACGGTCGCATAAATTACGTCAGGGGTAATACCTTTTGGAAGGATCGACGCCGTATCTGGGCTAAATACAGGATCGGTTAGGTTGTTATTAACCTCCGGGTGCTCGCCTGGGAAGCGGATAGTAGTGGCGTGGCGCGATCTGCTCCATGTCTCATACTGCGCGGGGTGGCACTCGCCGCATTTTTCAGGACCTATAAATTTATTCGGAAATTGCAAGGAAGATCCTGCAGGGATTCTATACATCATAGAGCTATAGCCCTTGCCGTCGTCTCTTTTACTAGCCTTTGAAAAGTCAAATCCATGCCCTTCCGCAAGCCATTCCAAACCTCGGTCATGTACATCCATCTTGCCGACCGTCTTACCGCCGTATTTGGTGAAAATCGGGTGATTTTTAAATAGCCAGTCATACATCTCTCGCTCTTCTACGACGTAGTCCTGCAAGGATATGACGCCTCTGCTTTGCAACGTGCCCTTAGGATTTGCGATGACGTCGCGCGATTTTTGCGACATTTCCATCTCATGTCCCATGCCTTCATCAGCACAGGCTCCTGCGGCAAAAATGCTAATACAGGCTAGCGCGCCTAGCAGCATCTTATTCCATTTTTTCATGGCTCCTCCTTTGAAAATCGAAATTTTTAAATTAGCAAAGTTCTACGCTCGAAATAATATCAACAAAAGAGGGTGAAAAAGGGAGAAATTTAATGAAGTCTAAATTTAACGAAAAGATATCGTAAATATCGCGCCTTCGTCGGAATTCGCAGCGCTTATGCTCCCTCCGTTTTTTTCGATTATCATCTTGCTCATGTATAACCCGAGCCCGCTGCCCTGCTGTTTTGTCGTAAAGTGTGGCTCAAAAATTTTATCTAGCTGCGCTTCGTCGATGCGGCTTGCGTTATTTTCGATCGTGATTACTCGCTCGCCCTGCTTTAAAAATGAGCGAATTTTAATCTCGCGCCGTTTAAGCGGCACGTCCAAAAACGCCTCCTTTGCGTTGTTTATGATGTTTATTAGCACCTGGATGAGCTCGTTTACGTTGCCGTAAAGCGTAAAATTTTCTTCTACCCGCACGCTTATGTCGATGACATGCTTTTTAAGCGAGGCGTTTAAAATTTTACGCGCCTGCTCGATCGCCTCGCCGGCGCTAAATTCTCTCTTCGGCATGTTTGGGTTAAAGAAATTTTTAAAATCCTCGATCGTATCGCTCATAAATTTCACCTGCTCGCCCGCATCCCTGATGCCGCCCTCGAGCCTTTCTTTTGAGAGCTTGCCCCGCTCGTTGTAAAGCTCTAAATTTATGAGCGTGGAGCTGATCTGCGATAGCGGCTGGCGCCACTGATGCGAGATATTGCCGATCATCTCGCCCATGAGCGCGAGGCGGCTTTGATTTATCATCAAAAGCTGAGTCTGCATCTTTAAGGTCTCGTTTTTTTTGTGAATTTTATAGATACAAAATATACAGATCAAAAACACCGCAAGCACGCTTAAGCCGCTAACGACAAACTCTTTGGTGTGATAGAGCAAAACGCTTTTTATCGGAATTTTAAAGCTTATCATCGCGATCGTATCGCCCAGGCCGCCTTTGAAATTTCCCACATCGCCGTAAAGCTCTTGCATCTTTTTAGGCGCTGCGTTGATGCTGTGGCATTCGGTGCACGAAGGCTGGGAGTTTGTTATCGGCAAGCTCAAAAGATACGAAGCGCCACCTTTATCGTAGACGATTCTGGAATATTCTTTATATTTGCTTTCTTTAAAGCCCTCTAAAATTTCATTCTCAAACTCGCTTCCCTCGTGCTCGGGATTGAGTGGTTCGGTAGCGACGAGCTTATAGTCGTAGTTAATGTGATTTTTGGCGAGCTGAATTTTATAAATTTCGCGCGTTATGTAGGTCGAGGACATCAGCCTCGGATCGAAAAAATCTTCGCTTAAAAGCTTTTTTTCTTTAAGCTCGTTTATTAGCGGGCGCTGCACGGTCGAGACGTAGTCGCGCATCGCATTCATCGTATCTAGGATATAAAACGCCTCGCGCCTCGTGTCCTTTAGCGCAAGCTCGCGGTAGAAGTTAAAAACCAAAGCCGTAATTACGATATATAGCAGCACAAAAACCGCTACGATAAATTTAAATTTATACTTCAAAGAGATACCCCACCGCATATAAATTTTTGATCACGTCCTTGCCGATCTTGCGGCGCAGCTCTTTGACGATCGCCTTGATCGCCTCCTTGCTGGGCTGCTCGAACTCCCACATATAGTCGAATAGCTGCTCGTAGGTTACGGTTTGATTTTTGCGCGCTAAGAAGTACTCCAAAAGCTTGCTCTCGCTTTTGGAAAGATGACAGGCGCTGTCTTTGACGTAGATGATCTTTTTGGCAAAATCATACTTCAGCTCACTGCTTATGCTAAATATCGGCGCGTGATTTATCAGCTCCGCAGCGACGTCTTGCAGTGCCTTTATAAAGGCGTTTTTGTCGTACGGCTTAGGCAAATACCTAGTGATCTTAAGCTCCACCGCCCGCCACAGATACTCCTGCTCGGTGTGGCTCGAAAGTATCACGATCGGCACCGAGATGCCGGCGGCACGGATCTTTTTAACGACCTCTAGCCCGTCCATATGCGGCACGCCGATATCAAAAACCAGTGCGTCGTACGAACCGCTCATCGCCTCATCAAGCGCCTCCAGCCCGTCCTTAACCCCCACTACTTCGCCGAAAAACAGCTGTAGCGATTCGGTTATATTTTTTAAAATCCCGGGCTCATCCTCTAGACAAAGAACCCTTTTATTGGACAAAACATCCAATAATTCGTAATCTTGCATACTCTATCCGCCTCCAAGCTTAGCGCATTTCATTCTTAATCGTCTCTTAAAATATAACTAGACTTAGATTATATAAATTTAGCATTAAACTAACGTTAAAAAATATACCAAAGCGGTTTGCGCGCAAATTTAAACTGAAAACTACCTATACGTGAGCTTTACGTCTTGTATAAGTCGAATAAAAATATCACAAGAACATAAAAAGGCGGGGCGATAAGCTTGATATTAAATTTTACCGCCTTTCATATGCCGCCTGCAAGGCGGTAAAATTTTATTTGAGAGGTGCTTGCATATGCATTTCGCAGACAAAGGCAATCAAATCATAAAATCTATCAGCTCCGCAGCTCGGCGGGATAGAATTTTAAAATTTAGCCCAAGCCGGGCAAGCTAAAGTTAATGTGAATGCTCCATCTTTGAGTGATCCATGCCGCCGTGATCCATGTTCTCCATCGAGCCATGATTCATATGCGAATGATCCATCCCCTCCATCGAACCCATATCGTGGCTCATCCCACTCATCGAGCCATGATCCATCATAGAATGTTCCATGCCACTCACACCTGGATCGGTCATTCCAAAAATCATCGCGACGTGTCCTAACACCAAAAATACAATCAGCGCCAAGAAATGAAATTTAAGCCTAGCTCTAAATTCCGCTCCTTTTGCGATAACTCCGAGCTCCAAAAGTAGCAGCACCAGCGCAGGCAGCGCCGCCGCTACGTATGCCGCCAAAGCTAAGGTGTCCGCAGCGCCACGTAAATGAATAGCGGGCAAAATTTTAACCGCTACGTAAATAATTAATATCGTAAAATAAGCGCCGAGAATGATGCTAAGGCATTTATTGATTTTTAGCGCCAAAGAGCCCTCCTTCGCGCGGTACAAGCTAAAAAATTCGCTCGCTACTATCGCTTCTGCTAAGCCCATCGGCACCGCCATAAATAAAATCAAATTCCACGGCTGATTTGCCATCAAAAGTTCCATGTAATTCGTCATTGCCATGTTTTCTCCTTATTTTGGTTTAAAGGGCGTAATTCTAGCAGCTTTCGGTAAAAAATTTTAAAACAATAGATAAGATTAAGTGCGCCTTTAATCTTATCTTTCCGTAAAACGATTTGGGCTGCGTCTTAAAACTCGCTCACAAATATTAAATTTATCTCGCCTCGCACGCCGCCTCTTCGTATCTAACGTGAAATTTAGAAAATTTATATTTGCAGATGCAGATACATTAAATTTATCCGAAACGCTTTAAATTCCGTAAAATTTCAGTTTTGTAAAGATAAAATTACGAAATTTTTTAAAAGGATTTAGAATGAAAAATGTCCTATTGTTTGTCTGCGCGGCGCTGATTATATGCGGCTGTTCTAACTCGGAGCATCCAGAGCCCGGCGTTTCGCATTGCAGCGAGCCTAAAATGGATGAAGCATCGCATCAAATGATTCAAATTTGCGGCGAAAGCGAGGATCCGCAAATCGAAAATATGCAGTGTAACGAAAACGGACTTTGCTTCGGCACCGCAAAAATCAGGTAGCCGAAGCGTCTTGCGGGCGCCAGTGCTAAATTTAACTATTTTAAAGCCAAGATCGAACGCCCGCAAGCGGTCTAGGCCGCGCTTTAAAATTTAGCCCCGCTTCACGCGCGCCGACGCATTTTATATATCTTGTTTTTAGCTGCGCTCACCAATCAATCGAGCTGCTCTTAGCGTGATAAAATTTTAAAATTTCATCGCCGAGCGCTGCGCGTAATTAGGATTTAAAAGCAAGCGCGGCTCAAATTTCATAAGTTTAAAATTTTAAAGCGATATGCAATTTAAAATTTTACGCTTCTTGAATGCTAGCGGTGCGAAATTTCGCGCAAGCTTAAAATTCTGCGCCAGGCAATTTTGTGCCGCTGCAAAATTTCTAGATCGCAACTCCACTCGGTAGAATTTTTAGTAGTGCAGAAGGGGGCGTAAAATCTGCGCCGTGTAATCCTGCACGGATCACACCCATCCAAATTCCTATGCTGTGCGCCAAGGCTCATAGCCTAATTTCGCTACAAGATCGCTTGCGAAATAGTACAACATCCTTAGTCGCATAGCGCAGCGCAGCCTTGCTCACTGCGTGGTAGAGATCCATAGCTGTAGTGCAAAATGGCGTAGAATTCTTTGCCGTGCAATCGAAGTTCTCGGCGCACAAGACGCGGTATCCTCTACCGACGGTGGTAGTTTATAATCTAACTCACACCTCAGAATTCCGCCTCAAACTCATTGCTTAAAATTTAGTCTCAAAAAATCACGTATTAAAAATTCCGCCTTATCTTTATGGCTTAAAATTTCGTACGGATCGCACCGAGCGAAATCCAGTCACTGCGCGACGCAATCTTAAAATTTCAGCGTCGTGCTTGCCGCATATTAAATTCTGCTTCATTATTACGACTTAAATTCTATCACAAGCCCGCAGATTTAAAATTTTACTTCAAACGACGCCGTGAAATTTCTACCCTTGCCTAGGCACATATCTCTCGGTGCCTGCGCCGCTCGCACTTAGCGGCGACGCTATATCTTTGCCGATAGCAACCATCGCACAGGGCGCCTGCCACAGCGCATAGAAAATAAAGCGCGCCTTTTGCATAATCGCGCCTCTAAAAAATTTTAAGCGACCGCAAAATTTTAAAATTTAAAAGCAGCCTTTGATTAAGCCGATTTTTATAAATTTGGATTTGCTTTGTAGCGGCGCAATCTGGTGAGCAAGGCGCAACTATAAGTTACGCAGCTAGCTTTACGCGAGCTGCTTAAACATTTCGATCTGTTCCTTCGTAAGCTCGATCAAATCATCGTTTGCGTATTTAAGCGATGTCTCCAGGCTTGCGATGAGCTCCTTACGGACGAAGCTCACGCTAAAAAGCGTCGCCCAAAATCGCGCTCCGCTGCCCGTGCTCGGATCTTCCAAGACCGCTCTAATCGCAGCTACCGCAGCAGCATCGTCCGCCGCACCTAGCACCTCGTCCACGAGCGGATATTCACCTGCGCCGTCGCCCTCGTTTAGCGAGCGCAAAAGCGGCTCAAGCGCCTCGTCGCAGGGATTATCACGCAAAAACTCCCGTACCGCGCGAAACTCTGCCACAAGCTGATCTGAAAGCTGCGCAGGCATCGGCTGATGAAGTCTCAAAAAGTCTAATGCCGTTTGCTTGTCCATACAATTCCTTTTAAATGATATGCGCGATTGTAGCTAATTTTGGATTGCAAAGAGATAAATTTACTCTAATTTATAAGCTACTTCCGTCATAAATTCTCAATAATCTTAAATAATTAGATAGTGATTTTGTAGTGGCTTTTAGGGCGATTTTCGATGGGCTTTGCGCGGATTACAAAATAAAATTCCAAAATTTTATCCAAACAAAAAAGCCCCTGCGAAGTGCAGGGGCTTACAAGCTTGATCTGTTTGGTCTGGCAGAATTTAGCAGACCAAGAGGGATTATTCCTCGATCTTGCCGGTTTTGATGCGGCGCTCGTAGATTTCGCGCATCTCTCTAATGTCGTTTTTGACCTCGAATACGCCGTGCCAATGCGAATAATCAGGTCCGCCCATTAGCGCGCCTTGGCGCATTCTGCGACCCTCGTGATGCCACGAAGTGTAATAAATACGCTGGAACGCATCCGCCCAAGGATCGTCTTTTAGAAGTTTCTTTTCCTTAAGCTCTTTTAGCATCTTAGTCGCTTCGTCGTTGTAAACGTTATATAGAAGTACCTGCTTATCGCCCACCTCAAAGAAATTATTCGTATGGGTGCTTGCGTGGCACTCTTTGCAAACTTGCTTCATCTCGGCACGCGCTGCCTCAGGACCGTTTAGGTTACCCGCCAAAGGATTGCCGACATTTAGTTTGCCGGTATTTAAAAACTCGCTTACCGCGGTCTCATTACCGCCGGTGCGTAGATTGCTCTTAGGCTGCCACAAATTCCACTTCAAGCGTTGAGATACATTGTGAGTGGAGTTTAGATCGCCCACACCGCCGCTAATATGGCAGGTCGCGCATGTAGGGGCGCGGTAGTCAGGAACTGCCCAAGTACCAGGAGCGCTGTCAAATTTCCACTCATTGCCTTCAGCGTTAAATACGTGTCCGTGCATTGAGTTGTTGTAAATTTCGATATCCGGATGATCAGGTCCTAAGTGACAAGATGCGCAAGCAGCAGGCTTACGAGCTTCAGCAATCGAAAATTTATGACTCGAGTGGCATGATTTGCATCCGCCTACGCTACCGTCCGGATAAACCGTACCGATGCCGTAAACGGGCCAGGTCTCTTTGGTAGGCTTGTTATGCTCATCCATTTTAATGACGCTACCGTGGCATTGAGAGCAACCGGTAATATCAGGCGCATGTTTAAGATCAGGGATATCACGTCCTTCGTAGTGATACATTAGATCAACTATTCCTTTGTTGGCTTGCATCTGCATAGCACCTCTTGCGTGGCCGCTGTTCTCAAACTCTTTAACCTCGTTGCTATGGCATTTGGCACAGGTTTTTGGGCTAACTAGCACCGAAATATGATTGTCTGTGTCTTTCGGATGCGGCTCTTTAGCTGCCATAGGGCTATCTGCTGGCTGCGAGTGGCAGTCGGTACAGCTAACGCCTACGTGAGCGTGGCGGCTCATCTTCCAATCCGCAACGACGCCCGGAGTTTTTTCGGCATGGCACTCGACGCAGCGTCTAGCTAGCGGTGTAAGCTGCCTATTTACCTTTAAATTCTTCGTAAGACTAACGTTTACGGAATTGCTTACGTTCGCGTCCGACGTGGACATATTCGCATGCTGCGCGGGCATTTCTGCGAATGCAAACGATGCGACACAGGCTATTAAAATAGCGACTTTTTTTAGCATTGCTTCTCCTTTACTTGGTTTTGTTATTTTCTCGGTTGTATTTATCCCAATATTTGGTGATCTCTATACCCATATTTTTGTGGCCGACGTTTTCGTGGCACTGCACGCAGGTTTTGCCGGTAGTGCCCGCGAAATAATCCCTATGCGCGAGCCAAGCTTTATTTACTTGATTATTCTGCTCTTTTAAATTTCGATGGCAACTTAGACAGCCGCTTTCATAAACGAAATGATTTCGCTCCTTGCGTTTTTCTTGCCAATCGATCTTATCGGCATCGGTAAAGACCGTCTTGTAGACATCATTTGCGGAGGTCAGAGCCTTGGTCCAAAGATACATAAAGGTATTTTCATGAGAGACGTGACAGGCGACGCAATCGGCCTTGAAACCTTGCGGGTTATTGCCGCCGTGAACGTCGTTGTGAAAGGCGTTTGCCATCGGCTGCATCGTATGACAGGATACGCAGAATTTATCGGTGCCCGTAAGGTGAACCATCTCTGCGATCCCAAGAGAAAGTATCATTCCTATAAGCACACAAGCGCCCACGAGCAGCACAAGAGTTTTCTTTTTCATAGGTTTCCTTGATTTTAAAATTTCTTCGCAAAATTTTTAGTATTTGATAATTCGAAAAGTGGTATTTTATTATAAAAAGATTAAAAGTCGCTTATTTTCTAGCCTTTTGTTAAAATTTATTAAATGAAGATAAAATTTTAAACTAAGTTTTTAGTTTAACGGAATATAATCCATTAAAATTTCAATACAAGGAGAGATCATGAAAACGATCCAAGCGGCTGAGATTACCAAAGTAGTCAGCGAGCTTTGTAAAAAAGCCTGTTATCAAGTCACGCCAGATATGCGCGCGGCATTTGAGAAAGCGCGCGAGAACGAGACTTCGCCTATCGGCAAAGATATCTTAGGCAAGCTCTTGCAAAATGCCGATTTGGCGGCGAAAGAGGTCGCGCCGATCTGCCAAGATACCGGTATGACGGTAGTTTTTGTCGAACTCGGTCAGGATGTGCATATCGAGGGCGGATATCTGGAGGACGCTATCAACGCAGGCGTCGCGGACGGCTACGTAGGCGGCTATCTGCGCAAATCCGTGGTCGCAGAGCCACTTTTTGAGCGCAAAAACACCACAAACAATACCCCCGCAGTCATCAATACCCGCATCGTCCCCGGCGACAAACTTAAGATCAAAGTGGCCCCAAAGGGCTTCGGTAGCGAAAACAAATCGGTGTTAAAAATGCTCGTACCGGCAGACGGCATCGAGGGGGTAAAAAAAGTATTTTTAGAGGCGGTCAAATACGCAGGCCCTAACGCTTGCCCTCCTATGGTCGTAGGCGTCGGTATCGGCGGCACGATGGATAAGGCGGCGCTTTTAGCCAAGCAAGCCGCGGTTCGCTCGATCGACAGCAGAAATCCCGACGAGCGCTACGCCAAGCTAGAGGATGAGCTACTGGAGATGGCGCGCGCTACGGGCGTCGGTCCGCAGGGTTTGGGCGGCATAAACACCGCCGTTAAGGTAAATGTAGAGTGGTATCCGACCCACATAGCAGGGCTTCCGGTCGCCGTTAATATCAACTGCCACGCGGCTCGCCATGCCGACGCCGAACTATAAGGAGGAAATCATGTCAGAAGTTAAAAGAATTACCGCACCTTTCGATAAAAGCGTAGTAAAAAGCCTAAAGGCGGGCGATAACGTCCTAATCAGCGGCACCATCATCGCAGCCCGCGATGCCGCGCACAAGGCTCTAACCGAAACCCTCGCTCGCGGCGAGAAGCTACCCGTAAACTTAGCGGGCGAGACGATATATTATCTGGGGCCGACTCCTGCTAAACCCGGTCAGGCAATCGGTGCTGCAGGGCCTACGACTAGCGGACGCATGGATAAATACACTCCTACGATGATAAACGAAGTAGGCATCAACGGCATGATCGGCAAGGGCTACCGCAGCGACGCCGTCGTCGAAGCGATGAAAAAATCTGGCTGCGTCTATATGGTCGCTATCGGCGGAGCGGGCGCGCTAATCAGCCAAAGCATCAAAAAATATGAAGTGCTAGCCTACCCCGAGCTCGGCCCCGAGGCGGTCGCGCGACTTACGGTCGAGGATTTCCCCGCTATCGTAGCGATCGACAGCGAGGGCAATAACTTCTACGAAGTAGGTCAGGCGCCTTATAGAAAAATCTAAATTTTGCTAGCGGCGTCCGCGCAGTGCTTTTGCGGCGCGGGCGTTCGTAAATTTATCGGCGTTCGCTTGGGCGCCCTAAATTTCGCAGCATAATCTGCGGCGTTTGTTTCGCGAAATTTTACGACTCGGCGCAGTGAAATTTTATAGCGAATTTAAAGCGCGCCCGTAAAATTTTATCTCTCTTATGGCACGGAATTTTTAAAATTTCGTGCCGCTTAAACTTCTACCAAAATTCTGCCTTCGCTTCATTTGGGCGATCCGCTGCTAAAATTTAACCGCAAATTTACGCAAGTCTAAATTTTAAAATTTTGGCGCCGTTCCTAAGCAAATTTAAAGCTCGCAAGCGTCATAATCCATCTCAAATTTAAAAGGGGCAAAATGAGCGCAAGCGAGCTGGAGCAGATCAGGCTGGAGCTTTTGTATAAGGCGAAAAGAAATACGATCTTCGCGGCGGCGTGCATGCTCGGCTACGGCGCGTTTTTGTTATACAAGCTACGCGACGGAGGAGGCATGGCGGATTTGTTGCCGTTTATCGGATTATTCACGGTTGTTCTTATAGTAGCCGTTTTATGCGATCAGGCCTCTATAAAAGCTACGACAATCCAAGCCGCGGGTCTTTTTATAATTTGCCTATTTCTAGATGATTTACAAAATCGCCCCACGATTTCCAAATATATCTTACTCGCGATTATAATTTTAATCTTGGCTGCTTCGAGCTTGTTTGTATTGTTTAGAGACTTTAAGCAAGACTATTCGGTAAAATTTCAGCGCGCTTTTAAAGAGCACTATCTAATGCCCTATTTTAAGGCGTTCGGCTATCGATATGAAATTTCAGGTGATATCGATCCCGCCAAACTCAAGCTCTCCGGGCTCTTTTTTCGACTAGACAGATACTTATACGGCAATGACAGGGTCTCGGGCGTTTATGACGGCGTGAGGTTTGCATTTTGCGATGTGAAATTGTTTAATAGAATTTTGGAAAGTGAAATCCTCGGCATCTTTTTCTACGCGGAATTTAACAAACGCATAAGCGCCAAAACCCTGATCTTTCCCGCTTGCGCCGGCGCGCCGAACACTCTCGGGCTAAAGAGGATCGATATGGACGATGCGGAGTTTAATGCCGCCTTCGCCGTGTATTGCGAGGACGCGGCGGGCGCGATGTATATTTTAACGCCCGCCTTTATGCGGAGGCTCTTGCGCTTCGCAGGCGCCGTGGCCGCGCCCGTTAGCCTTAGCTTCGCAGATAGCAAAATTTATATTTTCGTAAATACGGGGTGCGACAATTTCGAGCCCGACATAGACGAAAGCGTGTTGCGCCGCGACCCTGCCGCGCTAATCAAGCGCGAGCTTTCGCACTTTTTAGCGATCGTAAAAAACCTAAAACTAAACGAAAGAATTTGGAGCTAGCGGGCGGCTCACG
Organism: uncultured Campylobacter sp.; assembly: GCA_963528045.1. Classification (GTDB taxonomy): domain Bacteria; phylum Campylobacterota; class Campylobacteria; order Campylobacterales; family Campylobacteraceae; genus Campylobacter_B. The sequence continues at coordinate 25,690 of CAURUA010000031.1, forward strand.
GCAGCTTTGCGTGTCACAGCCTCGCGCACTATAGCTTCACGCTCCGTGCTGCGACCTCACGCGCC
>CAURUA010000032.1:0-24528 GCA_963528045.1 uncultured Campylobacter sp.
GCAAAGCGCGGCGCGAGTACCGCCTCGATCTTGCCGCCCACGGGGCAGGCGCTAGGCGAGCCTTTGTGCAGGCGAAACATCGCGTCCTCCTCGCTCACCGCCTCGTAAATGTCTAAAAGTGTGATGAGTCGCGCGTCGCGAGCCAGCGTGATGCCGCCCACGCCCGCGGTCGTGAACACCAAGGCTGCGTTTTTTAGCTGTGAGATCAGCTTGCGCGCGATGGCGGGGTTTATCCCCGAGCTTGCGGCGACGAAATCGCCCGTGACTTTCTCCTCGCGAAAATACGCGACGCAAAGCATGATGTGCACCGCAAGTGAAAATTTGATACCTACTTGCATTTCGCTCCTTGATTTGGATCTGAGTTTTAGAATTTAAGCGAAATTTTCCTTAAACTCGGGCGCTAAATTTCAGATCGCGCTAAAATTTCATCCGCTAGGCGATTTTCTTAAAATTCTAATCTTAAATTTAATCGTGTCTAAATTTTACCCGCTAAATGATTTTCTAAAATTCGGATATTAAATTTTAATCGTTCCGAAATTTCATCTGTTAGGCGATTTTTTTAAAATTTAGATATTAATTTTAATCGCGCCTAAATTTCATCCGCGACATAGCAAGCCGCGCGCCGCCGATACCGATAGCGCGACTATCCCCGTCTCGTTGCCGCCACTACCGCCGTCCGTAGTCGCTACTACATTGCATTATCTTTGCCGCCATTGTCGCCGTTACTGCTACTCTCGCCGCTACCATTCATATATTTACAGCAGATTGCTATTGCTGCTTGCCGTTACGCTACCATCGCTCATCATCTTTACGCCGTTGTTGCAGTCGCCGCGCCGCCGTTCATTATACTCTCGCTGCCGCCCGCTGTATTACGGCTGGCGCTAATACCGCCGTTGCGGCCGCTGTCGCTGTTCATTACCACTGCTGCCGTTGTCGCGAATACAATCGCTGCTATAGCTACCGCCGCTATTATTCGAATACAATCGCTACCGATGTTCTGCAACGCAATCGCAGCAGTCATTAGCACCGCAGCGGCGTTGCCGTCGCCGTTAAATTTTAAATTCTAGTTCGAGTTCGGCTCCGCCGCTAAATTTAATTTCAAACCGCAGCTCGTTCTAGCTCTAAATTTTAATTCAAATATAGGCTCTTGTCCTGGCGCTAAATTTTGATTAAAGCCCGAGCTTGCTTTGCTGCTAAATTTTAAATTTGCGTTCGAATTTTACCGCGCTATACGATTTAAAATTTACGTTAGAATTTTGCCGTGCCGCGCGGTTTAAAATTTACACGCGGCAACGCCGCATTATTCGCCGACCGCCGTAAACGGCTTGCCGATAAATTTTTGCGCCTTGATCTCGTCTATTACGGCGAGCGCGAGATCTGCGTAGCTGATATAGCTTTTGCCTTTGCCGTTTAGGATCAGCTCGTCGCCTCCGAGGACGTATGAGCCCGTGCGAGCGGCGTTTGCGTCGTATTCCGCGGCGGGGATCACGTAGGTCCAGATCAAATCTTTGCTCGCCTTTAGCACCTCGTAGCTCGCCGCAGTCGCCCCCGTTACGCCCATATACTCAGCCGGGAAGCTCGGAGTATCCATCAGGCGCGTCTTGTGCGAAGCGTCTGTGTATAACACGCCCGCGCCGCCGATGACGAAAAGCCTCGTCCGTGTGCCGCTTAGCAGCTCCGCGATGTGCTGCGTCATTTTCGCGTGAAGCGGGAAGGTCTGCGGCGTCCATGCAGCGATCGCGCTGATGACGACGTCAAAGCCCGCCAAATCGGCCTTGCTAAGCTCAAAAACGTCCTTGTGCACGAGCTTGATGGCGTCGTTTTTATACTCTTTGTTTCGCGCGAAGCCCGTTACGTCGTAGCCCTGCTTTAGCGCCTCCGCGACTAGCGCGCTACCTGATTTTCCGTTTGCTCCGATGATTGCTACTTTTTTCATTTTCTATCCTTTAAATTTAGAATTTGTTTGCTCACACAGCCGCCTATCGCTGCGGCAAGCTAATTTAGTTGCCGCCGCGGCCGATACGCTCTCTCTTATACGACCATCTATCGTTGCTGTCGCAGCCGATGCGCCCGCCACGCAGCGCGTCGTTTTGCCGCGCGCTTGTCTTGCGAAATTTTACAGCCAGCTTGGCTTTACATCGTCGTTTATCACGCCGTCGCCGTTAGTGTACTGCTCCAGGCTGCCGCGTTTAATCTGGATACAGATAAATTTCATCCCTTGCGCGCCCGCTTTAAAGCATCTTTTGCCAGCCGGATCGATACGGATCGCGTCGCCCTCTTTGACCGTCTTCTCTTCGCCATCTATAAAGAGCGTGCCGCCGCCTTTTAGCACCAAATAAAGCTCCTCATTTTGTTTGTGCGAATGCACGAAAGGCACGCTCACGTTTGCCGGAAGCTCGTTGATAGAAAGCTCACAGCCGCTTAAGCCTAGAGCTTCTTTTAGCTCGACTCTTGGTTCGTTTTTCGTTAAAACGATCTTGTAGTTTAACATCTTTGTCTCTTTGTAATTTTTTTGTTGTAATGTTATAACTTACAACTGATGAGCGAAGTATAGTCAAATTTTGTTGTAATGTCAAGAGTTACAGCAAAAATTTTCAAAAAATTTGACGCGAATTTTAAAATTAGCTAGAATCCGCGCGATTTTAACCGAAGGATTTTTATACAAAATGGCGCATTTAAGACCTTTGCGATCAGTCTTGACGACGCACCGAGGCTAGTGGAAGAGTTTAGCAAGTTAAAAGACATAGGCAAGCGCGTAAACGTCGAGTTAGAGGGAGATTTTGCTAAAATTTAAGCGCTTTTTTGGGGTATAATGTATCTAAAATTTGCCGAAAAACGAGGTTTAAAATGCACGAAAATCACGCCCATTGCGTGCATTCGCACGCGTCAAATAAAACCGTTTTAAGAAATTCCTTCCTTATGATATCCGCTTTTATGCTGGTTGAGGTCGCGGGCGGCTTGGTGACAAACTCGCTCGCCCTACTCTCCGACGCCGGACATATGCTATCAGACGCCGCAGCGCTCGGGCTTTCGCTGTTTGCGTTTAAATTCGGCGAACGCAAAGGCAATCTGCAAAAGACCTTCGGCTACAGGCGGATCGAAATTTTAACCGCGACGATAAATGCGCTCGCCCTCGTCGCGATCGCCGTTTTTATCGTCATCGAGGCAGCGCGGCGCTTCCAAAACCCGCCCGAAGTGGCCACCGCGGGCATGCTTGCCATCAGCACGCTGGGTCTTGCCGTAAACATCATCGTGGCGCTTTACATGCTGCGCGGCGACGACGTGAGAGAAAACGTCAATATGCGCGGCGCTTATGCGCACGTGCTGGGCGACGCTCTAGGCTCGGTGGGCGCGATCACGGCGGCACTGCTGATGATGTGTTTTGGCTGGGGCTGGGCGGACGCGGCGGCTAGCGTGCTCGTGGCCGCGCTCATCGTAAAAAGCGGCTGGGGCGTGCTAAAAGACAGCCTAAACATCTTGATGGAGGGCTCGCCAAAGGGCGTGTGTCTGGACGGGCTCGTCGCGCAGATCAGGGGCGTGGACGGCGTGCTTTCGGTGCACGACCTGCACGTCTGGAGTATCACGAGCGGCGCAAACGCGCTCACGGCGCATATCGTAGTTAGCGGCGAGCTGAGCGTGCGCGAGGCGGAGCGGATCTTGCGCGAAATATCGCACGAGATGGAGCATCTGGGCATCACGCACACGACGTTACAGCTTGAAAGTAGCGATAACGAGTGTGGCGGCGAGCTCATCTGCGAAGTAAGATCAAGCGGCGATGGCGGGCATCTGGGGCATAATCATTAATTTGGGATTTGAAATTCCGCTCGGTTTAAAATTTAAAATTCGGCTTGAGTTTTAAATTTTAAATTTGTCCGCGCCGCGAGATTTCGGAATTTTAGAATTTTGAGATTTTAAAATTTAAAAATTTTGCGCTCGTTATGAAATTTTAAATCCCTACGCGTGGTGGAATTTTAAAATTTCGCCCCGCGGACGTCATTTCAAAATCAGGCGCCGCGCGCGCAAAATCGCAGAATTTTATGCAGCAGGTCGCCGCATCATTCAAAAAGGCGCCTATACACGTTTATGGAATTTTAAATTTGACGGAAAAGGCTGACTAGCAATTCATGGCGAAATTTATCGGACGCACGGAGTGGTTTTAATTTAGCCAAACGCCTTCTATTTTAATAGCACGGAGATGACACAGTGCGCACTGAATTTTTAAATTTAGCCAGCATACCGCACCTCTAAATTTTAAAATTCCGTGCCGCGAATTGAGCTGTAAATTGAGCCGCAAATTTAAACTACTCTCAAAATTTGCCTAAATTTCACTCATCAAATTTTCCTGCCGATTTGAGCCTGTTAAAAGCAAATTTGACGTATAATCTCGCGAAATTTTAGGGAGCCAAGGTGTGCGTAAAAACATAAAATACCTAATTTACAAGTTCCTTTTGGGCAACGTCTTTTTGGCCATTTTTGTGATTTCATTTTACGTTGTTTCGTGGCATATTGAAAATATTTCAAATATCGATGTTATGAGCCTTTTGAAGGGATATTTTTTATTTCCGGGCGATATTCGTCTGCCTTTTACGACGGCGATTCTTGAGCTATTCGCCTTTTATATCAGCAGCAGTTTGAGCGATTTTTACGTCAAAGAGGTCGATCGCAAGCTAAATTTTATATTTTTCATCGCCTTTGCGACGATAGGAATTTTAGCGCTTACCGCCGTTACTTATATCATAGTATTCGGTTTTATGCTATTCGGTCTGGATTTGGATAAAAAATTAGTAGCGATATTATCCGCCGTGATATTATTCATAGGCACCTATTCTACGGCATTTTCATTTCGCAAAAGCGATTACGAGCTCGGTAAATTTTTACAAATCGTTAGTCTAAAAAGGCGCTGGAATGCCAACGAAGCACTATCGTCTATTTTATTGTTTATAGGCATAATAATATGGCTAAACTTTATCGTTTTTGAATCTAAATAAAGCTAAGCGCCCCGTTTAAATTTCGTCCGTCTGCGCTAAATTTAATAGGCGTAGATCACACGCACGGCGCGACGGAATTTTAAGCACGGAATACTTTTTTATTAAAATTTAAACCTACGCATTATAATTGCAGGAATTAAAAAGGACGGCAATCGGTTATGAAAAGAGATATATTAATCGCGATTTTAGGCTTACTTTGCGCCTTTATAGATATTAATTACATAGGTTTTCTTATCGCATTAAATTTGATAGTAGTCTTGGTTTGCGCCGTTTTTCCTTTTATGAAAAAGAACTATATATTTTTTCTACTGCTTATCGTAAATTTAGCTTTGTATTTTAACGCTATCGATACCCCTTTTGAAAAGCCCGAGCTTTGGACTTATAGCATACCTGCGCTGGCAAATGCGACATATGTGCTAGTCGCTTTAGTTTATGCTTCGGGATTTGTCGCTTTTGTCCCGCTTGCGGCATATATCTGTTTTTTATACTCGCTCTGTGTTGTTGCCTGCAGCATACGTGAAAAATTTCGTAATTTACACTAAATTTGCGATCAAAATTTTAAGCCGCTATTGCGTATAATTTCGCAGAATTTTAAGGATTGCATATGAAAATATATTTCTACAAATTACTTTTAGGCATCTTACTGACGGGCATATTCTCGTTCTCGCTCGGCTTTACTTTATCGCACGTAGGTATCATATCGAATGCAGTTTTTGGCGTACCGCTATTGCCCTACGCTCCTTTTAAGGCCGAGCTCGCAAAAGCTATCTTAACGATAATCTCCGCATTTTATATCGCAAATAAAATTATTAATTTTCGCATTTTAGGCATCGATTGCAAGCTAAATTTTATATTTTTTATCGCCTTTTCGACGATAGGCGTGATTATCGTTTCTTTTCTATCTTTGTTTTTGATTTTCGGCATGATCGTATGGCAGAAATCTGATATGGCATTTGCGGCGATGTGCCTATCCCTCGGATCGATTTGGACCGCTTGGCTATTTCATATCAGTGAATACAAGCTTGGGGCTTTCTTGCAAAATTGCAGCCCTAAAAGGAAATATAATATAGATAAAGTGCTAGTGTTCGTCATAATAATAGTAGTTGCGCTGATTTTTATATCGGCAGTAATATAACCTTTCATTTTAAAATTTTAAACCAGCCGTAAAATTCGTTCGCTTCCAGGTGCGGATCGCCCGCACGGGAGATGAAAAGCGGCCGTAGCGCGGCATTTGCTTTGAAATTTCCCGCGTTCCTCATCTGCGCGCTGTAAAAAATAAGCGCGTGGCTCGCAAACTGCGCAAACTCGTCAAATGAACTCGCCCCCGCCTCTATCATCGTGATTTTTGCGTCCGCAGGTAGCGACTGCGAGACTTCCACCTTGCGCCCTTCGACGCCGAAAAGCGGAATGCTCGCATCAAAATTCGAAAGCGCACGGCGCGAGCGGATCCACACATTGGGCGCGTGTAGCTTTAGATTTTGCGGCGCAACGCGCGCGTCTAGCGTCAACATATCGGCTCTGCCCACCAAAGCGCTAATTTCATCAAATTTAGCCGCACGCACGTCCAGCGTCGGTCTATCGACGCGCACGGTCTGCCCGCCCACGCCTACGTAATCGCACACACCGCGCAGCTCGTGCACGAACGCGCGCTGCTTCTCGCTGCCGATCCGCCCATGCACCGCGCCGTTTAGCGTGGCGTTGATTTTGATGAAGCAAAAGCCACCCTCGTGCGCAAGATAAAACGGCTCCGCAAGCTCCTCCGCCGCGGCAGAGCAGACGTCAAATTTCACCTCTATGCCCCCACGGCGTAAAATTTCTGCGCCGCCCGCAGCCTGCGCGTTCGTATCGCGCGCGCCGATTACCACGCGCGATAGCCCGAGCTCCGCCAAAAGCTCGGCGCAAGACGGCGTCTTGCCGCGGTGCGCACAGGGCTCGAGCGTGACGTAGGCGCAAGCGCCGCGCAAAAGCCCGCCGTGGCGGTTTAAGATGAAATCATAAGTAAAGCTCGGCTGTAAGAGCGTACTTTTTAGAGCCTCTGTGTTTTGAAATTTAACGCCGAATTTGCGGGCGTATTCGCAAGCGAAATCCTGCGCGAAATTTGCATCCAGATCGCACAGCGCGGCGAAAACGGCGTTTGCCTCGGCATGCAAAAAGCCCGCCTTTTTGTGTGCGCCTATGCCAAGAACCCTGCCGCTCTTATCCAGAAGCACGCAGCCCACGGCGGGGTTGGGCAGCGTCAGAGCCTGATAGCGCCACGCAGCCCGCAGCGCCAAATCCATGTAAAATTCGTCGTTCATACAAAATCCAAAATTTAAATTATCCCGCTCCGCCGTGATCGCTTAGCCAAATTGCGACTAGTCGGCAACCTAGTCTGCCCGCAACGGATTACGCCTCGGACGCAACCCGCTTGCCCGCCTACGCCCTTCCTCGCTGCGCTGGATGACGCCGACCTCGCGCTTTAGCCTATCTGTAAGGCATCGAGCTTGCTTTAAACGCTAAATTATCAGAGCTTGCAAGCCGCGCGCTGTATGCATAGGAGCAAGATTCCGTGCGGGAACAAAACTGCGAAATCTTACCACAGGTTTTAGAATTTTATCCTAAATCGTAAATTTTGCGGCGTCCGTTTCGCGCACCAAAATTTTCGCCTATCGCGCAAATGAGCGTATCGATAGCGCGTAAACGCGAATTTTGCGAAGTAAAATTTTAATAGAGCGCTAGGGCAAAACCGCAATCGAGCGCGAATATGAAATTTCAAAAGTCGCGGCTTGATTTCAGCTCAAATTCAGGGGGGGGGGTAGAATTACACGAATTTTCTTCAAAGGATCAAAATGTCTGAACAACCGACCGTTCAACCCCAATCAAACGTGCTTGGGATACTCTCCATAGTCTTCGCGATTTTAGGGATCTTTTTCCTAGGGATCGTTTTCGTTCCGCTTGCGTTCTTGTGCGCGATCGCCGCGACCTATCAAGCCGTCAAAAAGCAAGCCTCGCTCGTAATAGCGATATTAGCGTGGATCCTTACGATCGTGGGACTCATGACCTCGCCCGTGCTGCTAGCCACAATCGGCATCTCCGCTTCGTAGCCGCAAATATCCGCGCCGCTTGGCGGAATTTTAATTATCCGATGGACGGTGCGCAAACCTCCGCCCGCAGAGTTTTAAAGCGTAAATTTATGAGCGGAATTTAACCTCTTAAAATTTTGCGGATAAATTTTAAGGCAAAATTTAACACAGAAATTTTGTATCAAAAATTTACGGGCGGAATTTCGATGCGAAATTTTATCGCCAAAGCAAAACCGCCGAAATTTTATAAAAAGCTTTATCGATGAAATTTTGCAATCAAGCCGTGCTTGCAAATAGCCGTAGCGCGATCGCGATACGGACGCCGCAAAGCTCGCAGGCGCAATATTCTGGTGCGGACGGTAAAATTTAAATTTATGGCAAAGCGTAAAATTTAAAATTCTACTTTGCGGCAAAAGGCGTGGAATTTTACCGTACCGAAACAGCGCGTAAATTTTAAATTTAGCCGCTTCTAGCGACATGCCGTGAAATTCCAAAGTGGCGCGCAAGTATCATGCAAAACTTACCTTTTAACGGTGCAGTGTGAAATTTCAAAACGGCACGCGCGGCATGGGAATTAAAAATTTACGCAGCAGAAATCGCCGCAAAGCTTGCCTTTTAGCGGAGCGATTTTAAATTTCAAAGCACTGCCTAGCGGCATAAAAAAATTACCTTTCATCGGCGTAACATAAAATTTCAAAACAGGCGGGCAGTGCTGGAATCTTAAAATTTTGCGCCGAGCGCCACGAGAGATCAAAAGCAACCGACAGCGGCAAATTTTAAAAAATCCAAATTTAATATGCTCACGTGCCCATGCGACGCAACAAGGCGGTGCTGCAAATCTTCACGCGCGAGCCACGGTCTATTTTGTCAAATCTTCGCTCTATCCGCAGCTTGTGGATTTATACCGCATGCCGACAATCGCAAACCTAAGTCACAAAAAGCTTGGCAACGGCGTTTCGCCGCGGTGCGCATGCGAACAATTGCAACGCAGAAATTTTCGTGCGATACGATCAAGCTCAACGCGAAAGGCTTGCGCGCGATATGTGTTTTTGAAAGCCGCACCGAATATAGCGCGTCAAATTAAAAAGTGAAGCAAGATGCCACGAGCCGTGCATCGCTCGCGATAGGTGCAATACTTAAAAGCGCACAAAAAGCAAGGCAAATCCAAATTAGCCTCGCCACTTTAACTTAAAATTTAAGCCCGCACTTCTCAAGCACCGCACACCAAAGCCCTACATGCAAAATTTTAAAAACTCCGCCGCTACCACTGCACGTAGGTTCGCGCCTTTTTGATCTCGTCAAGTCGCACGCTTACCTCGCCGCCGTCCGTGCGAAGTCTAAGCACGCCGCCTTCGCAGCCAAGCACCTCGCCGCTTAGCTTCTGCCCGTCCGTGCGGCTTAGGCGCACCAGCTCGCCCACGGAGTTTGCGAAATGCTGCGGCTTGCTTAGCTTGCGCTCAAGCCCGGGCGAGCCGACCTCCAGCGTCCACTCGCCCTCAAGCGGCGGCTCCACGTCGAAAATCGGCGAAAGTAGCCGCGATAGCCGCTCACAGTCGTCTAGGCCCACGCCGCCCGCTTTCGTGATGCTGATGCGGTAGATCGTTCTGCCGTTTTCGCTCACCGTCTCCACGTCGTAAAGCTGCACGCCGCACTCGCGCGCTAAAGCCTCTAAATCAACCATTTTTGCGCAGCTCCTCCTCTATTTTGTCAAAAAGATCGTCCATTTTGTTTTGATACTCCAAGCGGTCGTCGAATTTAAAGTGAAATGCGGGGCAGCGGTACCAGCCCTCCGCCTCGGCGCAGAAGTTTTGCAAATATCTCGCCACGCGGCCGAGCTTTTCGAGCACAAATTCCTGCTCGCGCTCGTCGAAGGCGTTTTTATCCAGATACACGAACGCGTCGTAGCGCCCGCGCTTGCACTCCACGTCGGTGACGCACAGCCCGCGCAAAAGCTCGTCCTCAAGGCTTGCGAGCGCTTCGGGGATGAGCTGCTTTAGCACACTTTGCGTGCGCAGTCTTCTGAGTTCGGTCGGATTCATCTTTACCTCGCTATCTTAAATCGCCACAGATTGCGCGGCGATGGAATTTTATTTTGCGTCTTGCGATGACGGAATTTTATTGCTTTGTCGCAGCAGAGCGTCCGTCTTGCGGCGACATAGAATTTTATCTCGCATCCGTCTTATGGCGACGCGGAATTCTATCTCGCTTCGGCACGGCGAAATATCCGTCCTACGGCGACGCGGCCTGTTTAAATTTGACGCGGCTTGCGATGCGTCGGAGTATCCGTTTAAATTCTGAGCGGTTTGCTGCGCGCAGGTATTGCGGACAGCGACTGCGCCTTTTGAAATTTCGCTTTTAAATTTTAAAAAGCGTAAGTTCAGCTTTGAAATTTTACTTTTAAATTTTAGCCCGCGTTTTGCGCTTAAATTTTAAACGCAAAACGCGCGAAAATTTCATAGCTTGCGTACAGAAGCTCATCGCATATCCGTGCCGTAGAAATATTTCCGCGCTGAGGCGCAGTACTATTCTGTGACATACCCTGCTCGCCACGGGCGCTATACCATTGCCGCGCTGCCCGTTCTTGGCGGCGCAATAATACAACAGCACGCGGCGGCACCCTCTTTACGCTATGCTCGCTTACTGCGTCGCTATTTACGATATCCGTTGCCGTCTTTTGGCAACGCCGCAATGACACCGCACGCCGTTGCGGCCTTATTTTGCGCCACCTGTGCCGCGCTATTCTCCGCATCGCCGTTTTGTCACACACTGCGCCGCTGTGGAATTTATCTTAAATTTTAAAAGCGCTTCGATGCCGCGCGAAATCTAAATTTTGCCGCTTTAAAATTTCAACTTTGCGATTAAATTTAAAATTTAAGTCGCGCGGAAAAACTGCGACCAGCAAGCGGCGTAAATTTAAAATTTGATCGCAAAGACGCACTGCAAGAAAAGTCTAAACATTAAAATTTCAAAACTAGCGCTACGCGGCAGAGCCTCGCGCAGAAACCAACAAAATTTAAAGCTTTGCTCGCGCATTCCGCCGCTAAATTTAAAAGACGAAATTTCACGCCCAAATTTTGCGAGCATAAAATTTCAAAGCGCGATCGAGGCTTAAAATTTATCCGCAAGCCGTGCGAACGAAGCGAATGCCCACGCGGATTTCGCGAGCATTAATCGATCGTAGCCTGCTCCTCTTTTTGCTTGTAGCTTTCGATAAAATCGCCCACGCGCATATCGTCGTAGCCCTCGATGCCTACGCCGCACTCGAAGCCTTTGGCAACCTCTTTGGCGTCGTCTTTGAAGCGCTTGAGCGAGCTAACGTTGCCCTCGAAAACGATGACGCCCTCTCTGATGACGCGGATCTTCGCGCCGCGAGCGATGAGCCCATCGGTAACCATACAGCCCGCGATCTGCCCGATCTTAGGCACGTTGATGACCTGCCTGATCTCGGCTTGACCCAGGGCCTCCTCGCTGATGATCGGGCTCATAAGACCGCCCAAAAGCGCTTTGATATCGTCAATGAGATTGTAGATGACGTTGTAGGTCTTAATCTGTGCGCCGCGCTCCTTGGCAAGCTCTTTGATCTCGCCTGTAGGACGGACGTTGAAGCCCAAGATCACGCAGTTTTCGCTGGCGCTTGCTAAGGCGATGTCGTTTTGCGTGATACCGCCGATGCCGCTGTGGATGATATCGACCTTGACTTCGTCGTTGCGGAGCTTCTCAAGGCTTGCTTTGATAGCTTCCAGTGAGCCCGCAACGTCGGCCTTGACAATCACAGGAAGGCTTTTTAGCGAGCCTTCGGCGATCTTGGCGCTTAGCTCGTCGATGGTGACCTTGGTCGATTTGCTAAGCTCTTTTTGGCGCTGATGCTCGTAAATTTTGCTCGCGTACTCGCGCGCTTCCTTGTCGCTTGAAACGCCGATCAGCGTCTCGCCGGCGCCCGGAACCTCGCTAAGACCTATGATGACGCCGCATTCGCCCGGTAAAATTTGCTTTAGCGCCCTACCTTTATCGTCGCTAAGCGCACGCACCTTGCCGTATGCAATGCCCGCTACGACAGTATCTCCTACGCGTAGGGTGCCGTTTTGCACGATGACGGTGGCAACGGCGCCGCGCCCTTTTTGAAGGGAGCTTTCGATGATGGTTGCCTTAGCCTGCTTGCTAGGATCTGCTTTGAGCTCCAAAAGATCGGCTTGTAAAAGCACGATCTCTAATAAATTTTCAATTCCCTCGCCCGTCTTTGCGGAGATCGGCACGAATTCGTAGCTGCCGCCCCACTCGGTAGGCATGATATCAAGCTCGGCAAGCCCCGTTTTTACGAGATCTGGATTAGCATTAGGCTTGTCCATTTTATTTATCGCGATGATGATCGGAACATTTGCAGCCTTGGCGTGCGCTATAGCCTCTTTGGTCTGAGGCTTTACGCCGTCGTCTGCGGCGACTACGATGATTACGATATCGGTAACCTCGGCTCCGCGAGCGCGCATCGAAGTAAAGGCCTCGTGGCCCGGGGTGTCGATGAAGGTGATTTTTTTGCCGTTTTTTTCGACCATATACGCGCCTATGTGCTGCGTGATACCGCCCGCTTCGCCGCTTGCGACGCGCGAGTTTCGGATATAATCGAGCAGGCTCGTTTTACCGTGATCGACGTGCCCCATAATGGTAATAACAGGCGCTCTAGCGATTAAATTTTCTTCGCCTTCGCTGTCCTCGTAGGCCTTGATGTAATCAAACTCCTGCGCCTCATCGATGATATTTACTTCGATGCCGAATTCGCTTGCTAAAATTTCTATCGCATCCTCGTCCAAAAAGTCGTTTTTCGTCGTCATCATTCCAAGCGCAAATAACTTGCCAATAATCTCGCTAGGCTGCTTTTTGATCTTATCGGCGAACTCATAGACGCGGATCTCTTTTGGGATATTTACAGAGCTTACGATTTCGCTACCCTGCTCGCGAGGGGCTTTTTTATGCTTTTTGCGACCGCCGCGACTTATACCGCCCTCACTGCTGAAAATTTGATTCTGCGAGGCGCGATAAATATTAGGTTGGTTTTTACTTTTGGTGCGGTTTTCGGTCTGAATTGGTTTGACGGTGAAATCGGGCATTACCACGACGTCTTCGTCCTCAATGACGATATCCGCCATTTCGTGATCAGGAATGATGTCGATTTTAAGGGCATTCTCTTTTTTAGCGGCGGGAGCTTTTTTCTTTTCGATCTTTTTCTTTTTCAAATTTAGTTCAGCGTTTGAGAAGATCGCCTCTAGGCTTGCACTTATCTTTTCGCGCCTAGGCTCGGTCCTATCTTGTGCCGCCGGGACCTGAACTTCCTTTTTCTTTTTTACGATGACTAAGCCGCGACGCTTTTGCAAGCTCTCGCTAGCGATACTATCGCCGCTGTTTATCTGCACCGGAGCGGGCTTTGAAGCGGCGTTTTGCTTCTCCTCTTTCTCCTGCGGGGTGGAGGAAATTTCTTCTTTTTGATTTTGGGATTTTTCGGTTTTTACCTCGGGCTCTTGCGTACGCGTTTTTTCGTCGCTAGGCTCTTTGGCACTCTGCGCAGACTCTTTGGATTCGGAAGTTTTTAAGCTTTCCGCCTTTTTAGGGCTCTCTTTTTTAGCGGTTTTTTTAGTTTCGCTCTGTTTTTTAGCGGGTCTATTCTCATCTTCTTGCGCTTTTTCGGAGCTTTTCTTTGCGGGCTTTGACTTTTTCCCTGGCAAAATTCCCGTCTGGATATAATCGTAAATAGCGGCAGCTTCTTCCTCGCTTACTTTATTCGACGCGGTTTTTACCTTTTTAAAGCCCATCTCCTGCGCTTTTTCGATTATCTCTTTGCTTGCGTATCCAAGCTCGTCCGCGATATCTTTAATCAGAACACCCATTTAAAACCCTCTCCTTGATATGTCCCAAATCTGCGCTAGACGCAAATTTAGATAGATATTTTGAAATTTTCTCTTTTTGATTTATGCAACCGTCGCAAATATAAAATTGTCTGTTTGAGCTTATATTTTTAAAATTTTGCAAAAAGGCGTGGAGCTCGCGCTTGGCGAAGCGCCCCCTGCAAATAACGCACATCCTAATCGGTTCGCTCATGCGATTATATCTTTATTTTTCTTAGTCAATATTAAAGCCGCCATTGTCGATATCTAAAATTTCGACGCGGAAGTTTTTAAAATTTTCGCTAAGGCAGGCTTTAAGCTTTGCGGCGTCAGATCTGTAGGCTAAATTTAAAAAGCTTGAGCCGCTGCCGGAGAGCGAGCTCATAAGCGCGCCGTTATCATAGGCGATCTCGCGCACTTTAAAAAGCTGCGGAAGCGCGCTCATACGCATCTGCTCGTGCATCTTATCGATACAGGCGTAGCGCAAGCTGTCGTAGTCGCGTCGCATAAAGCAAGCCGTCAAAAACGCCGCGTGCGAGAGGTTGCTAACGCAATCTTTGATCGAAAAGCTCTTAGGCAGCTTGCCGCGAGATTCATTCGTAGGCATCGGCGTATCGGGGATAACGACGACCGCTTGCAGATCTTGCGAAATTTCGCATTTTTGCGTACGAACCGCCTTGCCGTCCACGACGCTACTGACAAAGCCGCCGAGCGTTGCGGGCGCGATATTATCCGGGTGGTTTTCATATTCCAGCGCCGTGTTTAAAATTTTAGCGCGATCGATCTCAAAACCGCAAATTTTATAAGCGCTTGCGATAGCGCCTACGATCACGGCTGAGCTGCTGCCCAGCCCGCGCGAAAACGGGATGTTGTTGTGAAAAGCAAATTTAAAATTTATCTCTTGCCCGCCGCCTAGTTTTCTGTAAATTTCATTGAAAATATTCAAAAAAGCGTTGCCCTTCTTAAGCCACGCTCTATCGCTGCCCTCGCCGCTAAGCGATACGCAAAAAAACTTCTGCTCGGTAATCTCTACTTCGTTAAATATCCCTAGGCTAAGGCCGAGCGCGTCGAAACCGGGGCCTAAATTTGCGCTCGTCGCAGGAATTCTTATAATCAAATTTTCTCCTAAACCGCTTCTATAATGTAATTTGGAAGTATATCATCGTTTTTATTTAAAACCGATAAATCCTGCGGCAAAGATAGCGCGGCGGGAGCGCATTTTTTCATTTTGATTTCGCCGCGATCGTAAACGTAGCTGAAGTTTTTATTCGCCCTGATCGGCCCAAAGCCGCTTAGCTCAAAGCCGCTGATTGCGTAAAACGGCACATCAAGAGCGATGCTAAGCGTGCGCAATATCACATAGCTTACCTTCATGCCCATAAAGCTGCCTGGAGTATTTGCGTAGATGAGCTCTTTGATCTTATAAGTTTTTAGAATTTCGCTAAATTTGCAAATCAGAAATTTATCGGCTTTTTCGTCTTTGGCGCTTGCAAATTCCGCTATCTTAGCGCCGTTTTCATACACACCGAGCAGGCACGGAGCGCTAAGAGCAGCGATTAGAATTTCAACCTCTTTGATTTTGCAGCCTCAAGCAAAGACTTTTTGATATTCGCGCACAACCTCGGCGGTAAGATCTACTAGCTCGAAATTTTTAGCGTCGGCAAGAACTGCCAAAGTGAGCTTATGATTTAGATTGTGGCTTCCCGCAAACGCCGTATAATCGCCCAAAATCGGAGCGCCAACGAGCGCAAGATCGCCGATCGCGTCTAAAATTTTATGACGAACGAACTCGTTTTCAAAGCGCAATCCCTCGGGATTTAAAATTTTATTTTCATCGATTACGACGGCGTTTTCCAAGCTGCCGCCTAGAGCTAGACCCATGGAGCGTAGCGCCTGTACGTCTTTTAAAAATCCAAACGTGCGCGCCCGCGAAATTTCTTTAAGATAAGATTTCTTGCTAAATTCAAAAACATGGTGCTGAGTGCCGATGAGCGGATGGCTAAATTTAATTGTATAATCAAATTTCGGACTCTTGCTAGGGCTCAGCCGCACGAGCTTATCTCCCTCGCGAATCTCCACGGCACGCTTGATGATGAGAGCTTTTTTATTCGCGTCAAGCTCTCTTACCCCCGCTTCGTCCAAAAGCATACAAAAGCTCGCCGAACTTCCGTCCATCACAGGAATTTCATTAGCGTCGACGATGATACGGATATTATCGATACCGTAGGCATTAATGGCGCTCATTAGATGCTCTATTGTTGATATATAGCCCTTCTCATTTCCTACGACGGTTGCCATTTGCGTATTTATGACGTTTTTCGGCTCAGCTTTAAAACTAATGCCAAGATCACTTCTATAAAATACGATTCCACTGCCCGCCTCTAAAGGCTCTAACGTAAGTCTGATAGGCTCACCTTTGTGCAGCCCGATGCCGACGTTATGGACTTTCTTAGCTATCGTTGTCTGTCTCATTTCTATCCTCGTTTTCATTAACCCGTGCATTATAGCGAAAATTTTAAAATTTACTTACCTTTTTCTATTACTTTTTTGGACGATTCTAAGACATCGGTAATGTTATCTTTCATCCACTTAGGATCCATCCACTCCTCAGGTCTTACATCCACGCCCTGAACTACGATACCAAAATGCAGATGATCTCCGAAAGCAAAGCCGCTTGAGCCCGTTTGTGCTAGAATATCGCCCGGCTTTACATCGCTGCCCACACTTAACTGCGTCGCCGAGCAATGTCCGTATATGCCGTATAATCCGAAGCCGTAGTAAATTCCTAAATTTAATCCGAAAATTCCGTTTTCCTGCGCGAAAACCACCTTGCCATAGTTGCTCTCTTTGATATCGGCGTTTGCAACGCTTGCTAGATCAAGCCCCATATGCCAAGACTCGCTTACTTGTTCGTCGTTCATAAAAAATATCCGATGATCGGCAAAACTTGCTACCGCTGCGCCTTTAGCAAGCGGATAAAAAGGCTTTAGCTCAAATCCATTTATTTTATCCTCGTGCACCGCGCTAGTGGCAGCGTGCAGATCATCTCCGTTTTTCTTACGCAAAGTTTCATTTACGAATTTAAATTTTTCCAAATCGCTCATCGAGTTAAAATTCTGCGCGTATTGGCTAGCTAGATCACTTACTTTGCCGTTAATAAAACCCGGATTTAGCTTGATAGTAGAGACTTTATATTTTTTGTCCTGATAAAAATATTTGATCTGCGAAATGCTTTCGTTGCCTGCACGATCGGTGGCGACCGCTTCTGCGCGAAATTCCTCTAAATTTGCAGGCCACGCTACGAGAGACGCATAATAGCCCTCTTTTACAAAAGGAATCGCTTTAAAAATTTTGCCATAGTTGGTTTTGACATAGACTTCGTTTAGGCGCTCATCTTTTGCCGAAAATACAACTACAGCGCTACCGCCTTTGGTGATTTTATAGGATTGATTGATGATATTTATGATGGGCTTTTTGTCGTCTATTATTATATTTGCCGTTTTTGCGCTCTTATTTCCTTGTGCAAAATTCCACGAGCTAATGTCGTTTGCAAAAACCTCGAGCTTGTAGTTTTTATCTTTATTAAGCATCAAATTTTTAGGAAATTGCACGGCAAGCTCTAGCGTAGTTTGCGGAACATTCAGCTCCTCATTTAGTAGCGGTATCGTGCTGGCTCCGTCGTTTAAATTAACGCGAACGAGCTTAATGCCAGTATCGTCTGAAATTTTAATCTTCAAGGGCGAGGTTAAATTCCAATAAATTTCATTTTCCAGCGCAATTTGCGGAGGATTTTTTTCAAATTTCGGCGAGGTAAAAATTCTAAAAATTCCATAAACCAAAGCGCATATTATAATAAGAAATATTAGAATTTTAAGCTTAGTTCCATTGCCATTTCTACGCATAAAAGAGCCTTTGATATGATTTTAGAGCGCGATTTTACAAGCTTAACTTAAATTATCGGTAAAGCGAGGCAAAATTTAACGCAAATCTTTAGCGATTTATGAGACAAATTTAAAATTTTAAATTCTAGCGATTTTAGAATCTCAAAAATTTATGAGCTTTAAAATTCAGTGGCGCGCTAAATCCTATGCAGCGAAATTCCGCGCGCAATAAAGCGGCGTTTATCGTATAGATCGTAATCTTTAAAATTTCAATATTAGAATTTCTTTAAATTATGCTAATTGCTTGCATTGATTTTTTTTAGAACTCTTGTACTTAAAATTTTGCCATACGAATGGAATTTTAAACTATCTTGATAACTAAAACTTTAAAAAGTCCCAAGTAAGCTATGCGTTTAAATTTTATCCTAAGCCGAGCGGAATTCCAATTAAAATTTGGCTCAAACTGCCTACAATAGCTGCAAATAAGCGCTACACAAAAAGCTAAAATTGCGAGCATTATTAAATAATTTAAGGCGTGCGGTAGAAAATTCTACGCACGCCACAGCGTTCGCAAGTCGTCGCGTTTAATTAAATCTAGCACCGATGCTAAATTCGAAGCTATTTGTGTCGTCGTGCGGCTTTTTATTAAGCGGCTTGACGAAGTATAGCTGCAAAGGCCCCATCGGCGTCATCCACTCGATACCAGCGCCCGTGCTGTAGCGCTCCTCCTCGTTCCAGTCATGATCGCCGATCATTCCGTAGTCAAAAAACGTTACGAAGCGCATTTTAAGCCTATCAACTACCGGAAAGCTTAGCTCAAATGAGTTATTGAAGCTCTGCATACCGCCCGTTTCAATGTAGCGGCAATCTGACGACCCCTTAGGTACACATATATTTCGTTTAGGGATACTGCGACCTTCGTAGCCTCTAATGCTTTTCATTCCGCCTAGGAATAGCTTTTCGTTGATCGGGATCTTTTTATTACCTTCCCACATATAGCCCGTTGCAGCTTTGTATCTAAAGATAATGTCGTGATCAATATAATCTCGTAAGCCAAAGTAGTAGTTAAATGATCCTCGCGCCTTGGTGTAGTCCATATCGCCGCCAAGACCCGCGTATTCTAAGCTGGCACTTGCGATCATACCGCTTCTTGGCAAGTAATAATCATCGGTGCTGTTGTATGTAATAGACGGGATAATCGAGCTTTTTAAATTCTTGCCATCTAAATAACCTGCCTCGGCATAATACCTGTTTAAGCCCTTGATTTCGCTTTTTTCGAGATAATACGTAAGGCTTACATCGGTATTACGCCCGATCTTGCGACCGCCCGTAATTGAAAATCCGTAAGATTTCTCATCGTAATCGTCCCAGTCGTAATCGTTGGCAAAGATCGATCCGCCCAAGCTATACTCAGAATCAAATACTCTAGGATTGGTTAAGCTCAAACGTCCGCTTAGCTGATCGTCGCTCTTTTCAACCGAGAACGCGCCGTGAAGACCGGTGCCAAATACGTTTCTATCGCTGATACCGCCGCTAAGTAAAATTCCATCCTCGCTGCCATATCCGATACCACCCGTGATAGAGCCTGTAGGAGCTTCTTTGACTGCGACTTCAAGATCGATCTGATCATTAGAAACGCGGTTTTCTTTAATCTCCACCTCATCGAAATATCCCGTGCGTTTTAAAGAATTTAACGAATCGTTGTAATCGGTTTTGCTATATAAATTTCCCTCGGTCAGATACATCTCGCGGCGGATGACCTTGTCCTCGGTCTTATCGTTACCCGAAATCGTTACGTTTCTAATATAGACTTTATCCTCCGGGATAACCTGATACGTGATAGCGACCGTGCGAGCTTCTTTGTCCTGCTTAGTCTTAGGCACGATGCGCACATAGGCGTATCCCTGATCCGCGACTAAAGTCTCTAGCGTATTCATATCGCGGCGCAAACGCTCGGAATTCATTGTATCGCCCTTTTGAAGCTTGAAATCGTCCAAAACTTTTTCTTTATCAAGCTTGATTATATCTGCAGGATACTCGATATCTACAGAGCTTACGGTATATTGCTCGCCCTCACTGATGTAGTAGGTAAGATCAGCAGTGTAATTATCCATATCGGCATTAAGTAGCGGCGCCGAAACCTGCGCGTCTAAGTAGCCTTTTTTATAATATTCTTCTTGAATTCTATTTGCGTCGTTAGGAAGCTCGGCGGTTTTTACCTTGCCGTCGTTAAAGCCCCACATCCAGCCCAGCATCTCGCGTTCTTTATTGGCAACGGATGGCTCTATATCGTCATAGTCGAGCTTGTCTGCGCCTACTAAATTTACCTTATCTATGATGATATTTTCGCCGCGATTTACCTCGATCGTTAGTAATATGACCGATTTATCGTCGTTGATCGGCTTTGGATAAAATTCCACCACGGTGTCGAAAAACCCCTTGACTTCGTAGTATTGCTTGATGCGTGTCTCTGCTTTTTTAGCAGCCACCTCGTCGTAAACCTGACCCGGACGCAAACCGATGAGCTCATTTATCTTATCGCGATCATTGGTAACTACGTTTTTGATCTCGACCTTGGCGATAGTCGGTTTTTCGGTTACGTTGATAGTGACCGCGCCGCCTTGTTCGCTGATATAAACGTCGCTGAAATAGCCCTGCTCAAATAGCTTCGAGATCGCAGCATTGGTGTTTTCGCCGTTAAGCTCATCGCCTACCTTAAGTCCTGAAATTTGCTGTGCGACCTGTGGAGAGAGATGTCTAAGACCTTCAAATTTAATGGATTTGATCTGCGCGGCGCACGCCACGGAAATCCCGCCTACTAAGAGTAAAAAAACGCTTTTTTTCATAAAATTTTACCTAAAAACGAAAATAATTTGCGTATAATACCACATTAAAATTAAAACTTGCATATATCAAAAAGGAATTTTATGAAGATAGGAATTATCGGTCTGGGTCTCATCGGCGGCTCGCTGGGGCTATGTCTAAAAAGCACCAAAATAATTAGCGCCGTCTATGGCTGCGACATCAGCCGCGAAAATGAAAAAGAAGCTCTGCGACTCGGGCTCGTGCATGAAATTTTAAGCCTGGAGCAGATGAAGCAAAGCTGCGACGCGATCTTTCTCGCAATCCCCGTGGAGGCAATTATTGAGACATTGCAAAAACTAAGCGACTGTAGAAGCGAGACGACGATCATCGATCTGGGAAGCACGAAATTTAAAATTTTGCAAAGCTGCCCGCCGCAGATCAGACGAAATTTCATCGCGGCTCACCCAATGGCTGGTACCGAAAACTCCGGCCCGCAAGCGGCGTTTAAAGAGCTTTTAAACGGCGCAGTAGTCGTCATCTGCGACGATCACGGCGCGGACGAAGTGCATATCAAACGAGCGGTCGAAATTTTTTCGTTCGCGGGGATGAAGATCGTATTTATGGACGCAAAAAGCCACGATCACCACGTGGCGCTCATCTCGCACCTGCCGCATGCGATCAGCTATTCGCTCGTAAACAGCGTGCTAAAAGAGGAAAATCGCCGCAATATCATAAATCTCGCAGGCGGTAGCTTCTCGGGCATGAGCCGTATCGCCAAGAGCTCGCCGCAGATGTGGGTCGATATTTTCAAGCAAAACCGCACGAACCTACTGGGCGCTATCGATGCTTTTAAAAACGAGCTTGAAATTTGCGTGCAGATGATTCGTGGCGAGCGCTGGGACGAGCTTGAGGCGTGGATGTATGAAGCGCGCAAACTAAGGGATATTATTTAAAATTTCAGCGCGGCTAGACTGCGCGACGGACGCTGCAAGAGTACGCCTTTAAATTCTAAAAATTTCGTCTTCAAACAGCCCGCGTAAATTTAAATTTTAATACGTGCGAGCCCGGATACAAACTTAAAAATCTATGCATTCTTGCGTGAAAATTTTCTTTGAGGGAAACTCCAACGCGCAAAGCCTCGCCTTCTCGCCCCAGTGCTTTTTATAAACACAGCCCAGATCGATATTTGCGCTAAATTCCGTAATGACTGGCTTTTTTACTGGCGTGTGCCCGTAGACGTTAAAAATTCCATCATTCGAGCTATCGTCTCCGCGCCCGCTTAGCACGTGAGCTGCGAAGCTTTTCGCACGCTCTACATCGTGTCTGATCCACCACGCGCGACCCACTGCGGAGTGCGATACGACGAGGGTGCGACCGCTTTCATCACGCAAATCATACTCCAGATAAATCGGCAACCGCGAGACAAACCGCAGATGCTCCTTGCATTGCTTCACGCCTCCGTGACGATAATACGACGCCAGCGTCGCCTCTCCGCCGTTATTAAACAGCCAGCTTTCGTCCAGGCTAAAAAATGCGTAAGGGTCGTTTGAGCTCGTAAATTTGCCCGTTTTTGCGCACCTTAGGGCAGTTTTTGCGTTGCTTACAAAGCGCTTTTCGTGATTGCCCATCACCGCGTCATATCCGCGAGCGCGCACTAGCTCCACTACATCCGCGCTCGCAGGGCCTCGGTCGATCAGATCACCCACGAAGCAAATTTTACTATCAAATTTACGCGGCAGCTGTTCTATTAACGCCAAAAGCGATCTGTAGCAGCCATGCACATCGCCTATGATGTAGATATTTTCCATAATTTTCCTTAAATTTTAACGCCATCGCCTTTTAACGCGCGGGCTGTGATTGTAAGCGGCGACCAAGAATTTCAAGGCGAAATTCTGCGCTAAATTTTAAAATTTCGCGCGCTAGGACTTAGGCGGATAAATCTGCTTTAAGACCTCGGCTACGACGATCATAAAAAGAAGGATAAATATTAATGCGCTAAGCAATGAGGAATAAAACGTGGCAAGATGCAAATCTGAAACAATCAGCGCCACAATCATCATCCCTAAAAATGGCGATAGTATCCAAATCGCCACGATCGGCAAAAACAGATTTACGAAAAAATCCGTGAGCTTACCAAAATCCTTTAGCTTTGCGGCAAGCACCGCACAAACCCCGCAGAAAAATATCCACAAAAATAGGAAATATACGCACTTCTGCTGTAGCCATTCTAAGGGATCGTCAAACCGGACGCTAGATGTGTCAAAAATCTGCCCTATAAAAAAACCCATTAAACTTGAAATGCACATCAAGCAAAAACCCATCGAAAACGCGCAGGCTATAATTTTTAAAATAATCATCAGAGTTCCTAAAATTCTAAATTTAGCTAAAAAATTCCTCGATCAGCCGCGCCATCTCGCTCTCGGCGGCGACGTGGTTGATCTGCTCGCGAAAGCTTGCGGCGTTTTCGCGCCCCTTGGAGTATTCGTGCAGATGCTTGCGAAATATCGCTACGCCGCGCACACCGTAATGGCCGAGCATTTGGGAGAAATGATAGAGCACGACCTCTCTTTTTAGCGCGTCGCTTGCCTGCTCGCCCGTTTTGATCTCGCGAAAGATCCACGGCCTGCCGATTACCGCGCGACCGATCATCAGCGCGTCTGCGCCGCTAAGGTCTCGCACTGCGGGCGCATTGGAGGAGTTTATGTCGCCGTTTGCGATCACGGGGATTTGCAGCACGCGTTTGGCTCTTGCGATCGCGCCGTAATCCACCGCCGCGCTGTATCCGCCCGCTCTAGTGCGGCCGTGAATCGCGATAAAATCGGCTCCTGCGCTTTGTACGGCGCGCGCGACATTTTCTATATCTACGGCGCCGAAGCCCAGCCGTACCTTCGCGCTCGTAAATTTTTTGTTCGAATACTTTTTGATCGTCTCAACCAGGCGCGACAGACGGGGCAGATCAAGCAGCAGCGCCGAGCCGGCGCCCTGCTTTACGACCTTGGGAACGGGGCAGCCGCAGTTTAGATCGATGCCGTCGATGCTGTCAAATTTATTGATGAGCAAAACCGCCTTTTTGACGATCTCCGCTTCGCCGCCTGCGATCTGCACGAAAAAAGGGGTTTCGGCGGCGTTTTTTTCGAGCATCTTTAGCGTCTTTTCGCCCTCGAAAACAAGGGCGTTTGCGCTTATCATCTCGCTTACGGTAGCGTCGCAGCCGAATTTTTTCACTACGCCCCGCAGCGGCGGATCCGAAAAGCCCGCCAAAGGCGCCAAAAATAGAGGGTTCCTTTTAAAAAAATCTTCCGTCATTTTAAATTTCTCATTTTGATTTCGTTTGAATTTAAACCTTTAAATTTAATACCGCAATGCTTGCAGCGGGTTTTGCCACGAGCTTTAAAATTTCAAATTTCATAGGCTACGTATTCGCATTTAGGTGCGAATTTTATTTTTAAGCTTGGCTAATTTTCATGGCGGCAAAACGGTAGCAAAGATGATCGCCACTAAATTTTATTTGTATGGCGAACCCGGCAAGCAGCTTTCAAAACGCCGCGCGGATTTTAAAATTTCAGCACTTTATTCGGCTAGCAAGTCTTGTGCTTTATGTTTAAATTTTAAATTTCATTGCGTAAATGCAAAATCCGTTTAAGCGCGCACTACGCAAGCAAATCTTTTAAATTTTACCGCTTGCGCGCATTGATCTTTCGATAAATTTTGAAATTTCAAATTTGCGCGAGTTAAAATTTTATCCGCATTTTAAAATTTATCGCGCAGGCTGTTTTTGATAGCCACAAAGAGCCTAAAAGGTGGCTTCCTTTATTCGCACAAAACGAACTCGTAAAATTACTGAGCTAAAATAACAGCGACGCAGGAACGTTTTTGCCGTTGTCACGCAAAAATAGCAGAATTTTAAACTTCTCAAACT
>CAURUA010000033.1:0-21671 GCA_963528045.1 uncultured Campylobacter sp.
GCTGTGAAATTCTAACCCCATTGAAATTTGAAAGCAAGCTCTACGCCAAGGCTCGTGCGAACGTTAAAACAGTCGTACTGCCCGAAAGCGACGATGAGAGAATTCTGCGCGCAGCTGCGATTATAAAGCAAAGCGGCGCTGCGAATTTGATCCTTCTGGGGCGGCAAGACGAAGTGCAAAAAAACGCAAGCAAGCTAGGTCTCGATCTAGCGGGCGTTAAAATTTTAGATCCGCAGACGGATGCGAGCTTAGAAAAATTTGCGCATGATCTATATGAGCTTCGCAAGGCAAAGGGTATGAGCGAGGCTCAGGCGCGCGATTTAGTGCGCGACCGCACCTACTTCGGCACGATGCTCGTGCATGAAGGGCTGGCCGATGCGATGGTAAGCGGTGCCAGCACGACTACTGCGGAGACGATCCGCCCCGCGCTTCAGATCATCAAGACAAAGCCGGGCATCGCGAGCGTTAGCGGCGCGTTTATAATGTGCCTGGATACGCAGGCTCTGCTTTTTGCCGACTGCGCCGTAGCGCCAAGCCCGAGCGCAGAGTATCTGGCGGGTATCGCGATCTCAAGTGCCGCGACCGCAAAGGCGTTCGGGTTTGAGCCGCGCGTGGCGATGCTAAGCTACTCCAGCGGCGACAGCGGCAGCGGAGAGAGCGTAGAATTTATCAAAACGGCGACGCAAAAAGCGCGCGAAAAGGCGCCGGGGCTCACAATCGACGGACCGCTGCAATTCGACGCCGCAGTCGATGCCGCAGTCGCAAAGAAAAAGATGCCGGGCTCCGCGGTCGCAGGGCATGCGAACGTATTTATCTTCCCCGATCTTAACTGCGGAAATATCTGTTACAAAGCCGTGCAGCGCACCGCAGGCGCCGTGGCGATCGGGCCGATTCTGCAGGGCTTAAAAAAGCCGGTAAATGATCTAAGTCGCGGCTGCAAGGTCGCCGATATCGTAAACACGATACTTATCAGCGCCATTCAAGCAGGAGAGAATTAATGGATATCCTAGTCATAAATTCCGGCTCGAGCTCGGTTAAATTTAAATTCCACGATATGCTAAATCACGCCTGCATCGCAAGTGGGCTCATCGAGGAGATCGGCTCGACGCACGCAAACGGAAGTATCAATTGTGCCAACGGACGAAGCATAAAAGTTGAAAACGAGCAAATTCCAAATCACGAAACCGCGATCGCAATCGCGATTGATCTTTTAAAACAAAGCGGAGTAATCAAAGATCTAACTCAAGTAGGCGGCATCGGGCATAGAATAGTCCAAGGTGCGGATTATTTCGACGCTCCCGCGCTCATAGATGAGGACGTAATGGCTAAAATCGCCGAGCTTGCGCCGCTTGCACCGCTACACAATCCCGCAAATTTAGCAGGCATCAAATCCTGCCTAAAGATCGCTCCTAAAATTCCGAATGTCGCGGTTTTCGATACGATCTTTCATCAAAGCATCCCGCCATATGCGTATATGTACGCGCTGCCGTATGAATTCTACGAAAAATATAAGGTTCGTCGCTACGGCGCGCACGGCACGTCGCATTGGTTTGTCTCGACAATGGGAGCGAAATTTTTGCGTAAAAAATACGAAAACTTCAACGCCATTACGCTACATCTTGGCAACGGCTCGAGCGTGAGCGCCATAGAAAACGGCAAGTGCATCGACACCTCGATGGGGCTAACGCCGCTTGAAGGCATCATCATGGGCACCAGATGTGGCTCGATCGATCCTGCGATCATCCCATACATCGAGCGCGTCGCGGGCTACAACGCGCAGGATATGGACGCCATAATGAACAAAAAAAGCGGACTTTTGGGCATCTGCGGTGCAAGCGATCTGCGAAAGGTCTATGAAAAGATGGAGGATGGCGAGCCGCGCGCGAAACTCGCGTTTGAGATGCTGGTTTACAGCGTCGTTAAGATGATTGGAGCGTATTACGCCGTGCTTGGGCGCGTGGATGCTTTGATCTTTACCGGCGGTATCGGCGAGAATGCGCCGCATTTTAGACAAAATGTTTGCGAGAAGCTCGCTCATATCGGCATCGAAATCGATGCGACAAAAAACGCCAAAAATACCGGCTCGATTAGAAATTTAAGCGCGGCGGATAGTAAAATCAAAACGCTCGTAATCCCCACCAACGAGGAGCTGGCGATCGCCGAAGCTACGGTCGATACGATCAACAAAAACTCCGCGCAGATCGACTATCAGAAATACTCGGAATTTTAAATTTGATCTAGTGGGATTCCGCGGTTATTTTGCGAGCAAGCAACGCCAACCTGCCTTTTTCGTTAGGCAATTAAATTTTGAGTCTTGGCTGCAAGTCTACGCTAAATGAAAGAGTCTTTTATTTTAGAGGCTTTCTGGCTCCGACGATACGAGAAATTGCTACGCTACGCGCGGGTTTAAATTTTATTTGTCGCTTCCGATAAGGCTTAAATTCTTCCTCGGAGGGGGCGGAGCAGAAGAGGCTATACTTGCGAAGCGCCCTTTTTGCTTTGCCTGGGCCTCGCCTCGCGACCTCAAGCAGACCCCACCGCCCCAACCTGCATCTGCCTCACTGCGCGTTAGGGGCGGCGACGCTTTGTTTTTAAACAAAGCTTTGCTCGGTTAAATTTAATAAATTTTATTTCAAATTTGACCGCAAAATTCCAAAGCAAGTCCTCGTCGTGAAATTTTACCGAATGATAAGGCATAAAATTTTAAAATTTAGCGCAAGCCGGGTTTTGACACGCAAATTTTATTAAAGGAGCGAACGATGAGCGATTTGCTAAATTCTCAAGGCGCGCAAGAGCAAGAGGCGCCGTATCCCGATACGAAATTTACTAAATTTTTCGGGCGACTTTACGCGGCGGTTTTTGCGCTGTTTGCGATCACGGCGCTTAGTGTATTTGCGCTACCCGAAAACATTTTAGACGTAAGCGCGGCATGCGCGGACTTCGTTGGATTTATGAAGCAGTTTTTTCCAAACATCGCCGCAATCGGCAAAATAAGCCCGCATACGCAACTTGCGGAATTTTACGTCGCGGCGTTGTGGGTACCTATTTTAATGGCTTTCGCGCTAAGCTGCGTGTATTGTCCGATCGCCACATTCTTATACAAAAAAGAGCTTCCCGCCGTCAAGACGCAGCTATTTGTGATATTGCTCGCTATACCTTTCGCTTACTGGGCATTAAACAATTATTTCTACGCCGATTTTGCCGTAAACGGCATCCCACACAGAGTAGGCAACGGGCGGACGTTTCCAACTTTTGCGAGCAGAGAGAGCCTATTTGGCTGGATATCGTTTTTCACAGCCACCTCGATGTTTATGAGTATGCTTGTCGCGATTTCGCTTAGCGATATAGTCCACTGGATATATCTATCGAGAAATAAAAACTAAATTTTATAAAATCGCGGACGAATAAAATTCCGCACCAATAACTTTCAGGGTCATTTTACGAGCGCAAAGCGGACGGGCGATAAAATTCTGCGCTCCGTTTTAGAACAAAAACAAGCGACGATTAAATTTAAACGCTCCGGCAATTAGACCCTTTTTGCGCGGAATTCAAGCGACCAAACGACGATTAAATTTAAACCGCAAGCGACCGCTTTTAAATTTTGAAATTTTGCTAAATTTTGAAATTTTATTCGCGCCACGTAAGGCGAAAGGTCGTTATCTCGCCCGGCACGCTGTCGTAGGAGATAGAAAAGGAGTATTTTTTGCAGACCTCGCTTACGATGCTAAGCCCGATTCCAAAGCCGCCCTCGCTTGAGTTAAAGCGCGCAAAGCGCCTGAAAATTTCGTCGCCCCTTTTCCTATCGATCCCCTCGCCGCTATTTGAGATCGCTAGCTCGCCGTGCCTTAGCCGCACATCCACGTAGCCGCCTGCATCGGCGTATTTTACGGCGTTGCTTAGCAGATTGTCGATCAGGCGCGAAATTTCATAGACGTTCGCGCTCATGCTCGCATCCGCAAGATCGGTTTTAAGGCTTAGTCTGCGTTTTTGAATAAACGGCGCGAAGTATTCGCAACGCGAAGCGACGAGGCTTTTTAGATCGATCGAGCTAATCTCGCCCTCCTTATTCATACCGAAGGTTAAAAACACGAGATCCTCGTAGATGCGAGAAAGCGTCTTAGCGGCAAGATCAATATTAGCGACGCGCTTGGCGTTGTATTCTCCAAGCTCTGCGTGCCGCATCGTCTCGACGCTCATGGAGATAATACTAAGCGGAGTATTAATCTCGTGGGTACTATCCTTGATGAAGCGATTTAGCGTGTCAATCTTATCGTAAAGCGGCTTGGTGCCTAGCCGCACCAGATAAAACGCCAAGGCTAATATCACGCCCAAAAGCGCTATCATCATCGCTGCTGTTTTGATACGAAGCGTTAAAATTTCGCCCTGCACGCTACTTCCAAGCAGAATGATTTTAGCCTTGGAAAAGGCGTTTCGCTCCTCCATATTTTGCAGATTTTCATAAATTCCTAGCCTTCCGCCACTTATAAATTCCGCCTTTAGCTTCGCTTTATCAAGTGCTCCAAGCTCACCGCCGCAGCCGTAAATTTCATCAGAGTTTGGCTTAAATATGCACGCACTCACGCCCTTTTCGCGCTCAAAGTCCGCTAGCGATTCCAGCCCATCCATACTTGCTTTCATATAGATCATCATTTTGATCTCTTTTAGCTCTTTTATCCTGTGCGAAAGTAGCGCGGCTTCGTTCATCCTGTAATTTATCTTGAAAAAATATCCCAAAAACAACGCACTTGAAATGAGATACAAAGATAAAATTTTAAGCGTTAAAGCGGTCTTTTCAGACATACAGATACCCTGCGTTGCGGCGATTTATGATGTGCTCTTCGCCTAGGACGCGGCGTAGATTTTTGATATAAGTTCGTAGCGCTTCCTCGCTCGGAGTTTCGTCAAAAGCGTAGATCGCGGAGAAAATTTCATCCTTGCTCAAAAGCCTGTTTTTATTTTGCAAAAAAAGTGCCAGCAGCTCACGCTCTTTGTTTGAAAGCGCGACGGGCACGCCCGATCTGCGTAACTCTTTGCTTGCAAAATAAAATTTAAACTCGTCGTCAATAGTTACAAAATCATCAAAATTATGGCTGAAGTTTCGCTTTATGAGTGAATTAACACGCAGTAGTAGCTCTTTTAGTTCATACGGTTTTTTGAGATAGTCGTCGCAGCCGCTTTTAAAACCGACTTCAAGATCATCAAGCGTATTTAGCGACGTGGCAAATATCGCGGGGGTACGATCGCCGCTCTTGCGAAGCTCTTTTAAAAGTGAAAATCCGTCGCCTTTGGGGATTTTTACGTCAAAGACAAAAAGATCAAATTTTTGTTCATAAGCAAGATCCGCGGCGCTTTGAGCGTCGCTGCAAACGCATACGTCAAAGCCCGCGTCTTTTATATATTCGCCGATGAGATCGCAAAGGATCTCATCGTCCTCTACGAGTAAAATTTTACTCACTACATCTCTTTTTTCATCTCTTTTTTCATTTCGCCTTTCATCTCATCTTTCATATGTTTACCCTCTTTCATAGCATCCTTGTGCATATCCTTCATATCGCCTTTCATCTCTTTCGCACCATTATGCATTGACATATTGGCATCCTTCATCTCATCTTTCATGCCCATGTCAGCAGCTACGGCAAAAGTGCCAGCAAATAGCGCACTAAGCGCAAACAAAGTAAGTTTTTTCATTACGTACTCCTTAAAAGAAATTAGCGGAATTATACTTCCGCAAAAGTGAAGTATGTGTGAAATTCCGAAAAAATTCAAATTTAAATTTAAACGCCTGTAAATTCAAACGCGACGCGGCTTAAATGCACTCGGTCGGTCTCGATCTCTGAAATTTAAATCGCCTCGCTACGGCTAGTCAAATTCTAAACGCAAATCAAAGCTAACGAGGGCGCACGCCAACAGCGCATTGCCGAGCTTGCTTTACCGCGGCGAGATAAAAATTTAAACCGCCGGCGAAACTGATTAAATTTATTATGCCACGACACGCACGTCAAATCAAAAACGCGCCGAGCCAGCCTTTGAGTCCGCGACCTCGCGCGAGCTTTTAAATTCGCTATGCCGCGTAAGCTTTTAATTTAGTGCGGCGCAAGCGCACAGGGCGCGAAATCGCACCTAGATCGCGGCGCAGCTTTTGATCTCATCCTCGCTTACGATCTCGTAGATCACGCCCGCGTTTTTGATAAACTCCTCCACGCGCGCGACGTGTGAGGGCTCTACGTTGATCACGAGGCTTCCGACGACGTTTTTATCAAGCCGCTCGAGCTTGCCCCAAACGATGTTAAAATTTATCTCCAAAGCGCGCGCCATATGCGTGATCACGCTGTCAAACGCAACCGCGGGCGGGAAAAAGAGCCTGATATTCACGCCGCTTGCGGGCAGCACCTCCTCCTCGCCCAAAAACTCCTTCATATTCTCATCCGGGTGCAAAAACAGCGAGACGATATCGCCCGAGTTGCTCACGCGCCCGCCCTTAAGCAGGATCGCGCGCTGCGCGATGCCCTTTACGACCTCCATCTCGTGCGTAACGAGCACGATCGTGATGCCTAGCTCGCGATTGATACGGCGCAGAAGTGATAAAATTTGAGCGGTGGTGTTGGGATCAAGCGCCGAGGTCGCCTCGTCGGAAAGCAAAATTTTAGGGCTTAATGCAAGCGCGCGCGCGATTGCCACGCGCTGCTTCTGTCCACCGCTAAGCTCGCTAGGATAGGCGTTTGCTTTATCTGCAAGCCCCACGAGCTCCAAAAGCTCGGCTACGCGCCGCTTCGTGTGGTCTTCGGAATGGCCCCAAAACGCAAGCGGCGTGGCGACGTTTTGCGCGACGCTGCGGCGGCTCATAAGCGCAAAGTGTTGAAAAATCATACCGATATTTTTGCGCAGCTCGCGGATCTGCGCGGCGCTTAGCTCTCTTACCTCCTTGCCCTCTACCTTAAGGCTTCCTTCTTGATAGTCCTCAAGGCCGTTTATGCAGCGCAGCAGCGTGCTTTTACCCGCGCCGCTGCGGCCGACGATAGCAAAAATTTCGCCCTGTTTCACCTCCAGGCTCACATCGTCAATCACGCAGGTTTTGCCGTAAAATTTCTTTAAATTTTCTATCTTTATCACTCAGATTTCCTCGTTCATAATTCCGCCGAAACGCCCCCCAGAAATTTATAAAATTTCGCGCCTTAGCTCATCTGCGCTCTTTGGCGAAAGAAGCGCCGGAGCGATGTCAAACACGCTAAACGCGCCGCGCTCGCCTCTTTGCGCCAAGCGATACGCCGCGCGAGCGTAGGCAACGAGCACACTTGCGGTAAATTCTGGATTTGAGTCAAGCTTTAGCGAAAACTCGATCAAGTGTTTATTTTCGCCGTGCTCGCCCGTCGCTCCGCTTCGCAAAACAAATCCTCCGTGAGGGATGCCGCCGTGCTCTTTTTTTAGCGTTTCAAGACTTACGAAATGCACGCTCGTATCGTAGTCGGCGAAGTAATTCGGCATCGTTTTTATCTCACGCTCGATGCGCGCTTTATCAGCGCCGTCCTGCGCCACGACGTAGCACTCGCGCAGGTGTTTTTCGCGCGTGCTAAGTCTCGGGTTTTCGCCCGCGCGGACTCGCTTTAAGGCGCTTTCTATCGGTACGGTGTATTGGCGAGCGTCCACGACGCCCTCGATCCTGCGGATAGCGTCGGAGTGGCCTTGGCTCACACCTTTACCCCAAAACGTATAGCTGCTGCCGTTTTGCAGCACACTCTCGCCAAATAGTCTATTTAGCGAAAACAGGCCCGGATCCCAGCCCACAGCGATTATGCCTATATTTCCGCCCGCTTTGGCGGCGGCGTCCACCGCGGCGAAGTGCTCCGGGATTTTTGCGTGCGTATCGAAGCTATCGACGACGTTAAAGTTCTGCGCAAACTCTGGCGTCTGCGTCGGTAGATCCGTCGCGCTACCGCCGCAAAGCACCAAAACGTCAAATTTTCCCTTATGCGATAAAATTTCATCCGCGCTAAATACCGGAGCGCCGCATGTTTTTACTTCGCTTGGATTTCTGCGGCTAAAAACGGCCGAAAGCTCTAAATCCTTGCTATTTCGCGCGGCAAGCTCCACGCCGCGACCTAAATTGCCGTATCCTAAAACCGCTATTTTGATTTTTTCGCTCATCTTTTATCCTTTAAATTTTAAAATTTAGCGCGTAAAACGGCACGCCGCCGATGAAATTTTACCTTAGTAGGAAATAATAAATCACGTATAACCAACTTAAAAATCCGTGGATTATCGCCCACATTATGCTTTTATTGACTCCCCATGATAGTGCGACGGCTATGACCGTGCCTAAAGTAAATCCACCGATACTACCTTTTGACATATTTTTCTCCTTGATTTAAATTTAGACTCAAACGAGCGGACTACTCGCCAAACGCCTTTAACTCGTCGCATACTTTGGCGAATTTTTCCTGCGCGCTTTGCAACCCTTCGCGGTTGGCTTCGACCACGGCTTGCGGAGCGGAGGCTATGAATTTCTCATTATTTAGCATGCCCGAGAGCTTTTCGATCTCTTTTTGCAGCTTCGCTTTTTGCGCGTTAAGGCGCGAAATCACGCCGCTAAGATCGACTCCCTCAAGCGGTACAAAGCTTTCTAAATTCTCGCTCACGTCGCGGGCGGAATTTGTGATATTTTGCTGCGTAAATTCCACTTCATCTACCTTGGCAAGCGTTTTGATATAGTCCGCGGCGGCGCTTAGATCGACTGCGGATTTGACGTAGGCTTTGGCTACGCGCGCATTGCCGAGCTCGATCGTCGCCTTTGCGCGGCGGATGCTAACGATCGCTTCGATGAGCAGCGAAAATAGCTCTTCGATCCGCTCGTCGCGCTCGCCAGGCTGCGGGTATCGCATCACCATGATGGAGCGTGCGTCTTGCAGCTTCGTGCCGCTTAGCTCCTGATACAGATACTCGCTTAGAAACGGCATAAACGGGCTTAGCAGCTTCATCGCTTCTTTAAAAATCATCCCCAGCTCGCCGATTGCGACCTTGTCCGCCTTGCTAAGCTCGATGCCCCAGTCGCAAAACTCGTCCCAAAAAAACTTATAAAGCTCAGTCGCAGCGTCGTTAAAGCGGTATTCGTCTAAATTTTCCCGCACCGCGCTCACGCAGCAGTTAAAGCGCGAAAGCATATATTTGCCGAGGCTCGTTTTGATCTGCGCCGCGTCTAAATCGTCGAATTTAGAGGCGTTTAAAAGCAAAAATTTGCTCGCGTTATAGAGCTTATTCGTAAAATTTCGATATATCAAAAGTTTGTCGTCGCTAAGGCGCAGATCGCGCCCCTGCACGCACAAAATCGTAAGCGTAAAGCGCAAAATATCTGCACTAAATTCATCTATCTTTAGCAGCGGATCGACTACGTTTTTGCTCGATTTGCTCATCTTTTTGCCGTCTTTGTCCTTAACTAAGGCATGCAGGTAGATGTCGCGAAACGGCAGCTCGCCCATGGCGTTTTGGCACTGAAACATCATGCGCGCGACCCAGAAAAACAAAATGTCAAAGCCCGTGATCAGCATGGTGTTTGGATAAAATTCGTTCAAATCCTCCTCAAACCACTTCTCGTTTTTCAGCGCCTCGCCGTTGCCCCAGCCAAGCGTACTGATCGGCCAAAGACCGCTTGAAAACCATGTATCGAGCACATCGGGGTCTTGAGTAAAATTTTTACCGCCGCATTTCGGGCAAGCATCGGGGCTCTCGCGCTCATCCGCCCACTGATGGCCGCAGTCGCAGTAAAACACGGGAATTCTATGCCCCCACCACAGCTGGCGGCTGATGCACCAGTCTTTCAACTCGCGCATCCAGGCGTTGAAGCTATTGATCCAGTGCTTCGGGAAAAATTCCGCCTCGCCGGAATTTACCTTAGAGATCGCATCTTTTGCGATATCTGCGCGCACGAACCACTGCTGCGAGATGTACGGCTCGACGACGTTTTTGCAGCGGTAGCAGTAGCCGACTTGATTTTCGTAATCCTCTATTTTTTCGATAAAGCCCAGCCGTTCGAGCTCCGCTACGATCTGATCGCGCGCGGCAAGTCGCTCTAAGCCTTGAAATTTACCGCACTGCTCGTTTAAAATTCCTTTTTCGTCAAAAACGGTGATAAACTCCAGCTCGTGGCGCTTGCCGACCTCATAATCGTTGGTATCGTGCGCAGGCGTGACCTTAACCGCACCCGTTCCGAAGCTCATATCGACATATTCGTCGGCGATGATCTCGATCTCGCGACCGATTAGCGGCAGCACGACTTTTTTGCCGATCAAATTTTTATAGCGCTCGTCCGCAGGATTTACCATTACGGCGGTGTCGCCGAAGTAGGTTTCAGGGCGCGTAGTAGCGACAACAATGTAGTTGCGGCTCGTCTCGCTCGAATCTTTGCAAGAGTTTGAATTTTGCTCGCTTGATGAACTATTTGTTCTATCTGCACTCGCAAAATTCTGCGCAACTTGCAAATCTTCATCACGATACTTTGCCTCGTCATTTTGAGTTAAATTTAAAACAGAATTCTCACTTAAATTTGATGCTCGGCATCCGTTTAAATTTGATAAATTTTGTCCGTCCGCGAAGTAATAACGCAAATGATAAAGCTTGCCTTTGTTTTCCTTGTGTTCTACCTCCACGTCGCTTAGTGCACCGTCGTGCGTGCACCAGTTCACCATGTAGTTTCCGCGCACGATGAGCCCCGCGTCGTATAAGCTTACGAAGGCTTTGCGCACGGCGTTTTTAAGCCCCTCGTCCATCGTGAAGCGCTGTCTGCTCCACGCAGGCGTGACGCCAAGGCGCTTCATCTGCTTTACGATCTGCCCGCCGCTTTGCTCCTTCCCATGCCAAACGTGCTTCAAAAACTCCTCGCGCCCTATCTCTTCTTTTTTAATCCCTTGCGCCAAAAGCTCGCGCTCGACGACATTTTGCGTCGCAATGCCTGCGTGGTCTAATCCCGGTTGCCAAAGCGTACGGTAGCCGTCCATTCGCTTGTATCGCGTCATGATATCTTGCAAGGTAAAAGTGAGCGAATGCCCGATATGAAGCACTCCGGTGACGTTTGGAGGGGGCATCATAATGCAAAAGTTTTTGCCTTTTTGCTGGATATCTTTATTGCCGTCGATCTCGAAATAACCGCGCTGCTCCCAAATTTTATAAAAGCTCTCCTCTACGGCTTTCGCGTCGTAAAAATCTGCCATTTTCAGCCCTTTTTTAAAATTTTAAATTTTGCGATTTTAGCGGAATTTATGTAAAGCGCTCATTAAAGCGTGCCAATTCTGCATTATACAATAAAATGTAGTATTTAAATATATGTAAAAATATCGAATTTTAGAATATTTTAGATAAAATTTTAAAAAATCATATAAAAACACTTGACATTAAAAATTCTACCTGCTATAATACCGCGAAATTTTAACCAAAAGGATTAAATATGAAGAAATTTCTTCTCGCTTCGCTTCTTAGCGCCAGCGTCGTCAGCTTCGCTCTTGCCGAAAAAATCGTAGTCGCCGCTACTCCGATACCGCATGCCGAAATTTTGGAGCAGATTAAGCCTGATCTAAAAGCCCAAGGCTACGATCTTGAGGTCAAGGTTTTCAACGACTACGTAACCCCAAACCTCGCTACTGATAGCGGCGACGTGGATGCCGGATTTTTCCAGCACGTGCCGTATATGGAGGAATTTAACGCCAATAAAGGCACAAAGTTAAAAGCGACCGTGGGCGTGCATTTAGAGCCGATGGGCATCTACAGCCATAAGATTAAAAATTTAAAAGATCTTAAAAATGGCGCCAAAGTTGCCGTGCCAAACGATCCGACTAACGAAAGCCGCGCTCTTGATCTGCTCGTAGCCGCGGGGCTCATCGAAGTTGATCAAAACGCCAAGCTTCGCACGCCGTTAGATGTCACGAAAAACCCTAAAAATTTAGAAATTTTAGAGCTTGAAGGCGCCGCGCTTCCACGCACCCTGGGCGATGTAGATATTGCAGTTATCAACTCAAATTTTGCTTTTAATGCAAATTTAAACCCAATCAAGGATTCGCTATTTTTAGAAAAGGCTGAGGGCAACCCTTACACAAATGTCATCAGTGTTAAAGAAGGCAACGAAAACAGCCCTAAAATCAAGGCGCTAGATAAAGCGATTCAAAGCGAGAAAGTGAAAAAATTTATCGAGACGCAATATAAAGGCGCAATCATCCCATCGTTTTAACTCCCCTCTTTTTAAAATTCGGCGCAGGATTCGCGCCGAATTTGCTGGCATTGGCTATTTTATTTACTATCTTTTTTTATAATTGCGCGAAATTTACCGAATAAAGGAAAAATAATGAAAAGAATTTTATCTTTCAGCTTTGTTGCCGCTATGGCTATATCTTCGCTTAATGCAGGCGTTTTGGCTACTGCAAAAGACGCGAATATCACTATTACGGATGAGGATGTTGCACCGTTTTTGGCTCAAGGTATGCAGCACGGCGGACAGGAACCGACCGCCGATGAGAAGAAAAAACTAATCGATGATCTAATCAAATACAAACTTCTAATCGCAGAGGCTAAAAAATCAGGCATTGAAAACAGCGACGAATATAAGCATCAGCTAGAGCTAGCTAAAGACGGCATCGCATTTAATCTATGGCAACGCGAACAGGCTAAAGACGTAAGCATCAGTGACGAGGAAGCTAAAAAAATTTACGATGAAAATAAACAGAATTTCATGCAACCAGATTCCGTTACTGCAAGTCATATCTTAGTAGCAGACGAAAAGGCTGCTAAAAACGCGATTGCGAAATTATCAAAAGTCAAAAAAGAGAATTTAAAAGAGGAATTTAATAAGCTAGCTAAAGAAATTTCAATCGATCCAAGTGCTAAAGAAAACGGCGGCGATCTGGGCTCTTTCGGCAAAGGCATGATGGTGCCGGAGTTTGAAAAAGCAGCGTTTGCGCTAAAAGATGGTGAGATGAGCAAAACGCCGATAAAAACGCAGTTCGGATATCATGTAATCTACAAAGAAAGCAGCAAAAAGGCTGAGACTATGCCGTTTGAAAAAGTAAAAGATCTCATCAAAAATCAGCTACTTCCAAGCAAAGTAAACAAAAAAATCGATGACAAAGCTAACGAGCTATTCGGCAAACTAAACATCGAATACGCAAAATAGTTTTAATTTTAAGGCGCGAGGCTATTAAATTTATACGCAAGTTCACTGCGGCAGTAACTTGCAAGGATAAATTTTAGCCCGCGCCTTTGTTTTATATGCGCTAAATTTTGTAAAATTAAGCTCGCTCTTATATCGCCGGATTGTTAAATTCTAAACTTATTCGCTCTGCCGATGTTAAATTTTACGGAATTTTAAGCGCAGCCGGTTTTTTTACACATTAAATCAAGGAATTCAAATGCTTTCTAATATCGTAAATTTTATCGTAGAATTTGTCGCAGGTTGGGGATACCTTGGCATTTTTGTGATGATGTTTTTAGAAAGCAGCTTCTTTCCCTTCCCAAGTGAAGTCGTGATGATCCCTGCGGGCTATCTGGCCTCAAAATCGCAGATGAGCTTTGTTATAGCATTTATTTGTGGGCTTGGCGGCAGCATCACCGGCGCGCTGTTTAATTACTATCTATGCTATTTTTTTGGACGTAAGATTATCGCTAAATACGGAAAATATGTAGGTATCACCGAGGAGAAATTTGCAAAATTCGAAGCTTTTTTTAACCGCCATGGCGAAATTTCAACGTTTAACTGCCGCTTGATCCCGGGCATTCGTCAATACATCAGCCTTCCTGCGGGTCTTGCAAAGATGAATGTCGCGCGCTTCGTGCTATTTACGGGGCTTGGAGCTGCGATTTGGACACTAATACTAATGAGCTTGGGGTATTTCATCGGCGAAAACGAGGAGCTAATCAAGCAAGATCTGCATCTAATTACGATCGCTCTGTTCGCCGTCGTCATTATAATCTCGCTCCTATATGTTTATTTTATAAAACGCAAAAAAATAGCTCCGCGCTAGTAAATACAAATACAATAAAAAATTCCATTTTATCGCCTTTAAGTTCAAATTTTTCAAATTATAATTTAAGCTAAACAAGAATTTTTATAATTTCACTTTCATAATCTGCGTGCGATACGATATTTTTATTAAAGTGCAATTATGCCTTATTAGCGAATTCCAAAATATTTTTTAAGTAAAATTCTATTTAAAGCCTTAAACAATCATACTAATTTCTAAATTTTAATTTTTCGTTACGTTTTAAGCTGCTTTTAATACTAAAAGCTTTAAAATTCCATTAACAATTTCAACGAAAGGACTTATTATGGCAAAGACCAGAAAAGAACACGATTTCATCGGTGAATTAGAAATTTCCGACGATTTTTACTACGGTGTGCAAACATTTAGGGCACTAGAGAACTTCCATCTAAGCGGACGAGCGCTCAAAGACTATCCATTTTTTATCAAGGCATTTGCACAAATCAAAAAAGCAGCTGCACTAGCCAATAAAGAGGTCGGAGTCCTAGACGCACAAAAAGCCGATGCGATTGCAAAAGCTTGCGATAGGCTCATCGCAGGAGAGTTCAGAGATCAATTCGTAGTCGATATGATCCAAGGTGGCGCCGGAACTTCGACGAATATGAATACCAACGAGGTCATTACCAATATAGCTTTGGAGAGTATGGGTCACAAAAAGGGCGAATACCAATACCTCCATCCAAACGACCACACAAATTTGGGTCAAAGCACCAACGACACCTATCCTAGCTCGATCAAAGTCGCCGCTTACGCCAAGCTAACCGATCTACTAAAAGCTATGGAAAATTTGAAAAAAGAGCTTGAAGTTAAAGCCAAAGAATACAAAGATGTCATCAAAATGGGAAGGACAGAGCTTGAGGACGCTGTTCCTACTACTCTTGGAAACACTTTCAACGCTTTTGCTACCTACATCAAAACCGATATCGCGCTTATTAAAGCTGCTAGAGAGTCGATGACTTACCTAAATATGGGCGCTACGGCGATCGGCACAGGTATCAACTGCCATCCTGATTACAAAAACGTAGTCGAGAAAAAACTGGGCGAGATCACCGGCGTTAAATTTAAAGCCGCAGAGGACTTCATCGCCGCCACACAAGACACTGCAGACTTCGTTCACGTTAGCGGCGCGTTAAAAACAGCAGCCGTCCGCCTAAGCAAAATCGCAAACGACCTACGTCTTATGAACTCCGGTCCTAGATGCGGCCTGGGCGAAATCGAGCTTCCTAAGATGCAACCGGGCAGCTCCATCATGCCGGGTAAAGTAAATCCGGTCATCGCTGAGGTCGTAGGCGAGGCTTGCTACGAGGTTATCGGCAACGACGTTACGATTATGCTTTGCTCCGAGCGCGGAGAATTTGAGCTTAATGCGTTTGAGCCTGGCATCGCATATGCGCTATTTAACTCGATCGTGCTTTTGGAAAATGCGATGAATACACTAGCTGAAAAAGCTATCAAACATCTAAAAGCAAACCCTGAAGCTTGCCTAAAATCGGTGCTAAATTCTGTTGGTATCGTTACTGCATTCAATCCATATATCGGTTACGAAAAATCCGCAAGTATCGCCAAAGAGGCACTTCAGACCGGAAAATCCGTCGGCGAAATCTGCTTAGAGCGCGGATATTTGAAAAAAGAGGAGATCGATAAGATCCTAGAGCCTAAATCTATGCTCAACCCACATATGAGCAAAAAATAGTTCCAAACTAGGTGCGGCGCGGAATTTCGTCGGTTAATTTAATAGGCGAAATTCCGCAAAGTAGAATTCTAAATAGATAAGATTGATCGTGCAGAATTCCGTAGATGCAGAATTTCATCAAGTTAGATTTAGCTTCCGTGGAGTAAAATTCCACTTGCGAAATTTTAGGATAAAATTCCGCATAGAATTCCGACCACTGAATTATAAAGATAATTCGGATTTTACCTGCTGAAATCTTTAGAATTCTGCGCGCCGTTAAAAAAATTACTTTATAAGGAGTTTTGCAATGGACTTTATGGTTATATTGCAATTTATCGTTTTGCTAGGCGGCATCTACCTGGGCGTTAAACTAGGCGGCATGGGCGTCGGTTACGCAGGCGGCTTGGGCGTTGTCGTCCTAGCCATTTTGGGCATGAAGGTCGATATGAAGGATATCCCGATTGACGTTATCCTAATTATCGCATCGGTAATCTCCGCGATTACGGCTCTGCAAGTCGCAGGCGGACTTGATTATTTGGTTCAGGTAGCATCTAAAATTTTAAGGAAAAATCCTAAGCAGATCAACTTCCTAGCGCCTACCGTTACCTATCT
Organism: uncultured Campylobacter sp.; assembly: GCA_963528045.1. Lineage (GTDB taxonomy): Bacteria > Campylobacterota > Campylobacteria > Campylobacterales > Campylobacteraceae > Campylobacter_B. The sequence continues at coordinate 16,297 of CAURUA010000033.1, forward strand.
ACTTACGATACTTGCGGGCACCGGACATACTGCGTTTTCTATGATCCCGGTTATCGTCGAGGTCGCAAAGACGCAGAATATCAAGCCTTCCGCTCCTCTTGCACTCTCGGTCGTTTCATCTCAGGTAGCGATCACTGCTAGCCCTATTTCAGCGGCGTTCGTCGCTATGAGCGGCTTGTGCGAGAAGCTAGGCGTTAGCTATCCTAAACTTTTGTTTATCTGCATCTCTACTACCTTCGTAGCTATGTTGATTACGGCTTTTATCGTAAATAAATTCTACGATCTCGATCTTTCAAAAGACCCTGTTTACAAAGAGAGACTTTCAAAAGGTCTCGTAGCCGAGATCAAAGCCGAGGAGTATAAAGAGCCGAAGCCTTATGCGAAAAGATCGGTTGCGATATTTGCTATCGGCGTTTTGATCGTCGTTTGCTATGCGCTTGCGATCTCAAAGAGCGTCGGCTTGGTAGAAAAACCGATCCTTTCAAGAGATAGCGCGATCATCAGCTTTATGCTAACTATCGGCTTTCTTATTGCTGTTTTGTGCAAGATCGATACGGGCAAACTGCTCTCTACCAGCACTTTCCAAAGCGGTATGAATGCGTGCATCTGCGTCATCGGTATCGCATGGCTCGGTACTACTTTCGTAAACGGCCACATCGACAGCATCAAAGAGGTAGCTAAAAACGTCGTTACGCAGTATCCTTTCGTACTAGCCGTCGCGCTATACTTCCTAAGCTGCTTGCTATACTCGCAGGCTGCGACCACAAAGGTTATGATGCCTGCCGTCGCCGCCGCGCTTGGAATGACTAACCCTGAAAATTCCGGTCAAATTTGGATCTTAGTCGCATCGTTCGCAGCCGTTTCAGGCTTGTTCGTGCTTCCTACTTATCCTACGACGCTCGGCGCGATCGCCATGGACGATACCGGAACGACTAGAGTCGGTAAATTTGTATTTAACCACTCGTTTTTCCTTCCGGGAACCATTATGGTTGCGATTTCGGTCGCTCTAGGATTTTTAGTAGCTCCTGCGCTAATCTAAGATTAGTATTCCTTTCATTTGCGCCGAATTTTTCGGCGCATTTTTCATACTATTTAAAATTTTTAATACAATTTAATAGATAAAATTCTATCGATTTTGAGGTTTGCCATATTTGCTTATAAAATTTAACTTCTAATTGCATGCAAAAACTATAAGCCTGCCAGAGTATTTGAGTAGAAGTAAAATTTTATTTGAAATTTCATATCCATATTATGCTAGATGATAAATCAAAATTTCAGCCAAAAAACATATAATGTAAGAAATTCAAAACAAGGATAAAATATGAAAAATCTCATCATCATCGCTCATCCCAATATGGCAAGCTCGCACGCAAACAAGGCGTGGCGCGAGGTAGCCAAAAAGCAAGCGGATAAATTTGATATTCACGAAATTTACGCCGCTTATCCGAACGGCAAAATCGATGTTGCGCGCGAGCAGGAGTTACTTTTAAGCCACGATAAAATTATCATTCAGTTTCCACTTTATTGGTACAGCTATCCGCCGCTTTTAAAGCAATGGTTCGACGATGTATTTGCCTACGGCTGGGCTTACGGCAGCACCGGTGACAAGCTGAAAGGCAAAGAATTCTCCCTAGCGATCACTATCGGCGATGAGCGAAACAACTATAAAAAAGACGGCACGATCGGATTTGGCATAGAGGAAGTTATCACACCTTTTAAATGCGCGATGAATTTTACAGGCGCCAAACTGCTGCCGTGCCACTTCGGCTATGGATTTTCATTTCATCCAGATAGCGAATATATCGCAAAAAGTGCAGAAAAATACGAAGAATTTTTAGCAAAATTTTAAAATTTACAAAGGCAAAATCGCTTTTTAGTCGCAAAATTTTATTTTAAAAAGTGTGGATGAAAATCATCTCGTTTCATCCGCACTGCTTGGCACGGCACGCTTCCTGCATCGCTATTTTTGCGTTGCACACGCAGCCTGCTGACATAATCCCTCGTCCTTTTGATCGAAAAATTTTGCTCCCTTCTCCTCTCCCCCTAAATGGGCAAAAAGTTTACGTTAAAATTTATAAGAAATTGCCGTATGAAGCATGCTTTAGTACAGCCATATAAAAATCAATAAGCATAAAATTTTACCTAAAAATTTGCACCCGCTCGCAATAACACTCGTCTTAAATTTCCACAAAGCGCTAAAAAACTATGCACGTTCGCCGCAGCACTTTTTCAAACTCCCCGTTAAATTAATTAAACGCGTAAAGTTGCGCGTTCACTATACTCTACCGGACTTGTATGCGCTGTATATGAGCCCGCCAAGCTCATCCTCATTAATGCCAAAACAACAATCACTCATCTTGCTAAAAAGCGCGCCAGCTGGCAGGATCAAAGAGAAAACTACTGCGAAAGCGGTGCAAAATAAGATACCTCCGCGCCTAGCTGCTTAGCACTTGCTATTCTGCGCGCGTGCAAATAGCTCAAAGCTGCCAAAAGTTTGCGCTCACTTCGCCACTGAGCGCAATTTGCCTATTGCGCGGCTATTAATGCTTTCAGATTTCAACCTGTTCGCTTTTACTTTTCGTCTTTTAAATGCCTGCATGCAGCTAGCTGCAAAGACGTATTCGCTGGATATGCTTTGTAGCTCGCCCCCTCATGCCCTTGATAAAAATCTGCCGTAATCTATGTAGATATTTGACAGCAGGATCGTTTGGATACGATCTTTCATATGAAGCTCAAAAACGCTACGCCGATACAGATGCGCACCATTTTTTTGCTCTGCGCGCGCTGCCTGCGTCGCTGCGGTCACAATTTTTCTGATACGACACTTAAAGACAACCTATCGCCAAAACTACCGAAAAGCTTTTAGCCTTGTTTTTTTGCCTTAGAATTTAAGTATCAATCAGTTCTTTGCTAAAACCGGCAGGGCTTTCATATGTTTGGCATATCAGCTCATCCACGCAGAATTTAGCTAAATTTTTATTTGGATTCCTAAAGACATAGCAACTTACATCGCACCCGTATTTCAGATCACTACAAAATTTCTCCGTTACATTGTAAAAGAGTTAAATTCTATCGAGCAAATTTATTAAAAATTTTAAGAGCAGCAGAAATAGTAATAGATGATTAATGCTTTTATATATGGATACCGCCGCCAAATTTTAATCAAAAGATATCCATTAAATTTACGCTCTTTAAATTAGTCAGCAAAAGCTTAAATTTCAAGGTTTCTTGCGAAAATAAAGCCCACAACGCTTCATCAAGCGTCGCAAAAGCCGCTTTAAATTTTACTCCGCGACGCGATTTACCCAGATCAAAAACTCATCGCTCGGGTTCTCGTCGTCCAGATGCGCGGGCGTGACGAGTTCAAGCGCAGTTTGTAGGATCGTCGTTTTAAACGTCTCCTTGAGCCACTGCTGAAATTTTACGTTTGGATGCACGATAAAGTCGTCGCTGTTTGGCGGCGCGCTAAAATCCTCATCCCAGCAGATTTCATCGTAACCGATCGCGAGCAATCGCAAAAAATCAAGCCCGCTATGAGCCAAAACGCAGGTCATGGTCGAGCCCGAGCCGGAGCCCATGTGCACGATCTTCGTCTCGCCCGCATCATCCAGCCACAGCGCGCACATCGAGCCCTCCGAGCCGCTGCCTGCGAACACGCAAAGCCTCTGCTTGATCTCCGCGGCAAGCTCTCGATCCTCGCCGTAAAACCAATACCCTAGCTCCTCGTCGCGATTTTTCGGCTCATCCGTGAAAAAGACGATGTCCGTGCCGCCCTCGCGCTCATCGTCGCTCCAGCTCTGCTGCAGCCGATCCTGCGGGTAGAGATAGCCGCGTCTGCGCCCGCCCGCGTCGTCATAAAAGCCGTTTGCTTCGATCCACGTATAAAGCGCCTCAAGCTCGCTCGGCACGCGCATGCCCTGCGGTAGCGCTTCGCGCAGCTGCACTAGTAATAAATTTTCCACGATCGCTCCTTTTGCTAAATTTGTCCTTCAAATTTTACTTTATTTCGGCTAAATTTACGGATATTTTTCTAATATCTGCGGCATTTTACCCGCCCCGTCGCCGCAAGCGCAAATCGGGCTCTTAAAATTTAGCCGATTTTGGTTGTGATACGCACGCGGCGTGAGCGCATATTTGAAAAAGAGTATAAAAATGCGTAAAATTTTACGACTTAAATTTTACTATTTTAAGGCCTCTTTGCTTTTTTGCAGAAATTTTCGGTTTTAAATTTAGCTCGCCGCAAAGAGTAAAATTTTAGCGATATCTATAAATTTAAAATTTCTCGCGCCTTTTGCTTGCACGTCTCAAGCGCGTCTTTGCAGCTCGTTTTTCGCCCCTATTTTGGTGTACCCAGAGCCTCGCCCCAGAAAATATACATAGCCCATATTCTAAAATTTCGTTATAAACGGCACTTTGTCATTATTAAATTTACAAATTTAGCCGCCGTCTGATCGGACGGGCGAAATTTCGTCTAAATTCCAAGCTCGGCTCTTACGAGTGCCTCGTTTTGCGGCGTCAAAAAGCCCGCGATATCCTGCCACATGGAGTGAAAGCCGTATCCGCCCTCTATCATCTCGCTACGCGCGGCATCCAAGCTCCAGCCCTGATAGATCACGCGGTACATCGCCACCACAAGGCCCGTGCGATCGGCTCCGTGATAGCAGTGCACGAGCACAGCGCCCTCCTTTTGGCGCTCGCGAATGGTGCGCAAGACGTCCGCTATCTGCGCGGGCTTTATCTCCCAGCTTTGAAGAGGCTTGTTTGCGAGCCAAAATTGATCACCAAACGCCCTTCTGTCGCCGCCTCTGCTAAAATGGCGCAGATTTACGATGCTTTTGATGCCAAGCTCGTGCAGCTTTGCGGCATAGCTTCCATCAAGCTGAGCGCTACGAAACAGCAGCTTGTCCACGCGGTAGAAATTTTTCGCTTCGTCGATGAGGGTTGCTTTTTGCGATGAGTTCGAGTTTGCGCCGCGCGCTGCGGTATCTGCGCTTTTAAAATGCGCGTTTTGAAATTTGGCGTCTTTTGCGTCCGCGAGATTTTGTTCCGCGCCGCTTGTTTTTCTAAAATTTATGGAATTCGCTTCTGTTGCGAGCTCTGCATTTATGCTCGTAGTAAAGAAAAACGCGGCCACTAGCGCAAGGGTTTTAAATTTCAAATTTCATCCTTTAAATTTGGCTAATTTTATGATTTTTGTAAAATTTGACGCTCGCGGTTAAAATACAAAATGGCAAACGCGCCTTAATTTAACGCAAAATTTGGGCGTCAAGCCTGCTCAAATCGCCGCTAGATTTTGCTGCGAGCCCGCAAGCCGCGCCGTTAAAATCAAAATTTCGTTTTAAATTTCCCCGTTCCCGCCCTCGGTATCGCTAGAT
>CAURUA010000034.1:0-21486 GCA_963528045.1 uncultured Campylobacter sp.
CCGTGGCAGTCTTTGTATTTTTTGCCGCTGCCGCAAGGGCAAGGATCGTTTCGCTTAGGCTTTTTGTCGCCGAACTCGTCTGAGCCCTTTAGCTGCGCTTCATTCGTGCTTGCGGCGGCAAGTTCTTTGGCGTTCAAGCTCTCCATATGCTCCTGCATCGCGCGCTGCTCGGCTTCGATCTCCTCCTGTGATTTGAACTGGATCGAATGCAGCAAGCGGATGCTGTCGGATTTGAGGCGCATTACAAGCTCCATAAAGAGATTGTAGCTCTCCTTTTTATACTCCGTAAGCGGGTCTTTGTGGTTGTAGCCGCGAAGTCCGATGCCCGCCTTTAGGATATCCATCTGATACAGATGCTCCCGCCAGTCGCGATCGACGATCTGCAGATAAAGCATCTTTTCGATACTTTTGCGCTGCTGCGGATCGATCGGCGCCATCTTGTTTTCATACGAAACGGCAAGCGCGCCGATGATCTTTTCTTTCAGCTCTTTGAAATCATCGACCTTATCAAGCTCGCTGTTTTCGAGCACCTCGCCCGTTTCTTGAGCGATTTTGGCGACAATCGGGAATTTATCTACCTCTTTGATATTTGCGCCGTCGAAAATTTCAAGCTCCTCAAGCACGCTAGAGATGTACTCCTCGCGGTTTTGAATGATTTTATCTTTCAGATCGTAGTCGGGGTCCAAAAGCTCGTTGCGATATTTATAGATCGTTTTGCGCTGCTCGTTTGCGACGTCGTCGTATTCTAGGATATTTTTACGCGCTTCAAAATGCAAGCTCTCGACCTTTTTCTGCGCGTTCTCTACTGCGCGCGAAACCATGCCTGATTCAATATGCTCGCCGTCTTTTAAACCCAAGCGATCCATGATATTTTTGATCTTGTCGCTACCAAAAATTCTAAGTAGATTGTCCTCCAGACTCAAGAAAAATCTACTCTCGCCGGGATCGCCCTGGCGCCCGCTTCGTCCGCGGAGCTGGTTATCGATGCGGCGGCTTTCGTGGCGCTCAGTGCCTAAAATATATAGCCCGCCCAAAGCGCGCACTTCATCGTCTATGCGGATATCCACGCCGCGTCCGGCCATATTCGTAGCGATCGTCACCGCGCCTTTAGCGCCTGCCTCGGCGATGATCTGCGCCTCGCGCTCGTGATTTTTGGCGTTTAACACGGAGTGCGCGATGTTTTCTTTGACCAAAAGCTCGTGCAGTTTCTCGCTCTTTTCAATCGACGCCGTACCCACTAGCACGGGCTGACCTTTGGAATTTAGCCGTTTAATTTCGTTTATGACGGCGTCAAATTTCTCGCGCTCGGTCTTGTAGATAAGATCGTTTTGATCCTTTCTGATAACCGGCACGTTCGTAGGGATAGAGACTACTTCGAGTTTGTAAATTTGAGAAAATTCCGTTGCTTCCGTCTGTGCCGTACCCGTCATACCAGCGAGTTTTTCGTAAAGACGGAAGTAGTTTTGAAAGGTAATGTCGGCAAGAGTTTGGCTCTCCTCTTGGATCTGCACACCCTCTTTTGCCTCAAGCGCCTGATGCAAGCCTTCGCTGAATCTGCGACCCTCGCTAAGACGACCCGTAAATTCATCCACGATTATGACCTGCCCGTCGCGCACGACGTAGTGCACATCCTTTTCAAATAGATAATTTGCTTTAAGCGCTTGATCAAGGTAGTGGCTAAGCACGGCATTTTCGAGACTATAGAGATTATCGACGCCAAAAAGCTTCTCGGCTTTTGAAATTCCTGTCTCCGTAATCAAAACGGCGCGGTTCTTCTCATCTACGGTAAAATCACCCGTAGCTTTGCCTTTCGGATCGGCTGGCGCCTCGCCGCGGATCATTTGGCGAGCTACTTCATTTGCCTTGATGTAGCCGTCTAGAGTGCGGTTCGTAGGGCCAGAGATGATAAGTGGCGTTCGTGCTTCGTCGATCAGGATGCTATCGACCTCGTCGACGATTACGAAATGATGCCCGCGCTGCACCTTTTCATCCGCGCTAAATTTCATATTATCGCGCAGGTAGTCAAAGCCGAACTCGTTGTTTGTGCCATAAGTGATGTCGCACGCGTATGCAGCCTTGCGCTTGGCGTCATCGTATTCACCGCCTACGATCACACCGGTACTGAGCCCTAAAAATTCATATAGCTCGCCCATTTGCGCGGCATCGCGCTTAGCTAGATAGTCGTTTACGGTCACGACATGCACACCCTTGCCCTCCATCGCATTAAGCACTACCGCCAAAGTCGCTACGAGGGTCTTTCCTTCGCCCGTTTTCATCTCGGCAATCGCGCCGTCGTTTAGCACCAAACCGCCTATCAGCTGAACGTCGAAGTGTCGCATATTTAGCACTCTTTTGCCCGCCTCTCGCACGATAGCAAACACTTCGTTAAGCACGTCATCCGTGCTCTTTTCGCCCGCGCGAACTTGCGCTCTTAACGCTTCAAATTCCGCCTTAAGTGTCGCATCGTCCATCGCCGCGTAGTTTTCTTCAAGCGCACTGATCTGCGCCGCGCGCTTGGCGTATTGTTTGACGATCCTATCGTTTTTAGTACCGAAAATCCCGTGGATGACCTTTTTAAACATCTCAAACCTTAGTTTTAAAATTTTAACCGCGCATATTAACATATTTTTAGTTTCTATTTAATTAAATCCTAGAAAAACGGCTATAATACGCGCAAATTTTCAAAAATAAAGGCAAAATTTATGAAAAAAACTCTTATTTCTTTAGCGGCAAGCTGCATTTTTGCATTCGCAAGCGGGATAGAATTCGACACACTAAGCGCAAATTTTTCGCAAACCGTGCAGAGCGACGATGCGAAAATCAGCTACGGCGGCGATTTTAGCGCCACGAAAGAGCACGCCGTATGGCATTACAAGACCCCTACGATAAAAAATATATTTTTTAGCTTCACAAAGGTCGTAGTAATCGAGCCCGAACTCGAGCAGGCTATCATCACAAATATCAAAGAAACGCCGAATTTAACAGCGATCTTGGCGAACGCAAAACCCAATAAAAACGGCGTTTATGAGGCGAGCTTCGACGACGTGAAATATCTAATCGAGCTAAAAGGTGATCTGCCGAGCAAGATCAGCTACACCGACAAAATGGATAATAAAGTCGTCATCAATCTAAGCAACGTCCGCAAAAACGCGCCAGTAAATGAGGCAATCTTTAAGCCCGCAATCCCGAAAAACTACGACATCATCACGCAGTAGGCGCGCGTGAGGCTACTTTTCGTATGTCACGGCAACATCTGCCGCTCGCCGATGGCGCAATCCGTGATGCAAAATTTTATTAATCAAAGCGGCCTAAGTGCGCGCGTGAGTGTGGATTCTGCGGCGACGCACACCGACGAGATCGGCTCGCCGCCTTACTATGAGACGCAGCGCGTGCTAAAAGAGCAAAAGGTGCCACTCGTAGCGCATCGTGCCGTACAGGTCACTCCCACGGACTACGAGCGCTATGATCTGATACTTTGCATGGATGATGAAAATATGCGCTCGCTGGGGCGAATTTTTCGCGGCAAGGATATGGCTAAGGTAAAATTTCTTTTGGAATTTGGAGGGGGAAATTTTACAGACTGCACCGCGCTAAATTTTAAAGGCACCGCAGCTTGGCCAAATTTCGGCGCTGCATCGCAGCAAAACGCTTCAGATTTAAAAGACGCCGGTTCAAATTTAACCGATCCCCGACGCCTACAAATCGCCGATCCCTACTACACGCGCGATTTTGAGCGCTGCTACACAGATATCAAGCGTGGCTGCGAGGGGCTCTTGCGATACATTAAAAATTCAGACGGAATTTGCTAAAATCCGCGATTAAATTTTAGCGTCTTCAAAGAGGCGCGGCTTAAAGCGATAATTCAAGGAAAAATATGTTTAGGCTTTTGATCGTTCCATATCTGATAATTGAGGCATTTACGACCTATTATTTCGTAAGCGCAAACGGCTTCGCGGCGTATGCGGTGGAAATCGTCATAAGCGCGATTTTAGGCGGATACGTCGTAGCAAACCGCTCGTGGATGGGCTTTTTTAATCTAATGAAAATCTCGCCGAAAGAAATTTTAAGCGGCGTGGGCTTCGTCGTAGGCGGAGTTTTTCTAATAGCGCCCGGAATTTTTAGCGATATTTTGGGCGTTTGCGTACTTATTGCGTCATTTTACTGCGTCACCAGCGACGTGCCTAAATTTAACGCTAGCGGCGAAAATTCCGAAAAAAGAGAGCGAAAATTCTGGCGACGCAACCGCGCAAGCGACGACGTAATCGACGTTGAGGTGATCGAAGAGAACGAAATCGAGATTCGAAAAAGCATAGGAGAGAAAAAATGAAAAATTTGATCATCGCTACTCGCGGCAGCGTGCTTGCACTGTGGCAGAGCAAACATATCGCATCGCTGCTTGAAGCTAGCGGCGTCCAAGCGCAGCTAAAAAGCATGAAAACCAAAGGTGATAAAATTTTAGATACGCCGCTTGCAAAGATCGGCGGCAAGGGGCTTTTTACGAAGGAACTTGAGGAGAGCATGCTTCGCGGCGAAGCTCACATCGCCGTGCATAGCCTAAAGGATGTGCCCGTGGAGTTTCCGCAGGGGCTCGTGCTAGCGGCGATCTGTGCTCGCGAGGACGCGCGCGATGCGATGATCAGCGAAAAATACGCTAAATTTGATGAACTGCCCCACGGCGCAAAAGTCGGCACCACGAGCCTTCGCCGCAAGATGCAGCTGCTTAGCATGCGCCCGGATTTAGAGATAATCTCTTTGCGCGGCAATGTCCAAACCCGCTTGCGAAAGCTCAAAGACGGAGAATTCGACGCGATCATCTTAGCGATGGCGGGCATCAACCGATTAAATTTGCGCGCCGAGGTAAAGCATGTAGCGCCCTTTGAAATCTCGCAGATGATCCCTGCGATGGGGCAAGGAGCGCTCGGCATCGAGGCGGTGGACGAGCCGCAAATCCTGCGCGCGATAGAATTTCTAAAAGATGAGCGCGCGATCATCGAAACGACCGTAGAGCGGGATTTCGTCAGGGTTTTAGAGGGCGGCTGCCAGGTGCCGATCGGCATCAATGCGCGCCTTGAGGGCGAAAATATCCACATCAGCGCGATAGTAGGCCTGCCTGACGGCAGCGAGAGCATCCGCCAAAGCATCGTCGCGCAAAAATCGCAATACCGAAGCGTAGGCGCGGAGCTCGCGCGCACTTTTATTGAAAAGGGCGCAAAGCAGCTCCTCGCGCGCGCCGAGGAGATGGCGAACCTATAAGAACTATGATGCAAAAAGAGCAAATGCCGCTTTTTATAATCAAAGATTATTGGATCAGGATTTATATCGATCTGGGAGTTACTTCGTCCATCGTCATGCTTGCTTTTGAGCTCGTTACTAGGGGCATTCACTGGCATTACTGGGTTGGGGTTTGGATTTTAACCTTAATAGGTCTTTTAGGGATAAATAAAAACAAATTTTTAAGCTTCTATCCCGGCAGAATAGAATATAACAAATCCTCCGCAAACTATCAAGAAACGATAGTTACAAAAAAATCTATCGACATGGCGCGTATTGATAAGGTAGCGATTTATAAATTCGTAGATTTTGCGGTAGAAGAATTTAGCTATGATAAAAATATTGTCACCTTTAAAAAGCTTATTTTAATGGCTTTTTCGTGGATATTGTATTTGATGGATTTGATATGCTTTGCCGTTTTGCGGCTAAGGGGTAGGATAAAAAGCATAAATTTATATGTCTTGATATTTTTAGACAGCGAAAACGGGGTATTCGTCAGTATCCCGCTTGCGATGTTAAGCGATTTTGAACGAAAAAATTTAGAAAAATATTTAAAAGATGAACTCAAACTAAACCTGGAGGATATCGAGGTTAGAGATAGGCTTTTGAATATAAATTTTATGTAACGCCGCTAGCTTACGTGACGATGTGGAATTTTACGTCGATATGAAATTTCTGAGATTTATGTGGCAAGATGCTAGATAAATTTGAAAGCGGCGAAGTAGCGTATAAATTCTGTGAAATTTATACGGTAACAATGCAAAAGATTTATGCTGCTTATCGGCGGGTAACTCCGTGGGCTTTTTGCGGGTGCAAGATGAAGCGGATCTGCCGCAAATGAGTCCTAGCGAGTTTATAATGATAGAAAAAATTGCGCCGAATTGGTATCTTTTTAAAACCACATAAAAAGCCGCGCCGCAAGCGGATTTAAGGCTTCGCGGCGATCTAAATTTAAAAGCGTTACCCGCGTCTTAACCATACCGCCGATCAAAAATCGCGCGAATTTTAAATTTAAAAAGACGATCTGTAAATTCCGCACGTCGTAAATTTTTAAAGAATTTTAAATTTTTTTGAAGTCTAAATTTAAACAAAGCGTCGCCAAAACGCGTCGCGATAAATTTAAACATGGCGGCGAAAGAGGCTTAAACATAGCGCTCAAACGATACACCTAAAACGCCGGCCCGGCCCAGGCTTGAACTGCGCAAAGTCCACTCCCGTCGCGTCCAAAACCGCCCGCGAATAAAAATATAGGCTGTAAAATAGCTCATCGTCGTAAAAGTACTCCTCCCAGCGCTCCTCGTCATTCTCATCGCTCTGCGGCCACAGATATTTTTCCGCAAGCATATCCGAAAAGTTCGCCAGCGGCGCTGCGTGCGAGATCTTGTCGGCATCATCGCAAATCTCAATCATAAACGCAAAAAATCCGCCGAGCCGAGCCGCGATAAAGCCTGCCGCTTCGTTTTCGCAGTTTTCGTTTTCGTCGTTTCTACTCGCCGCATCATTTTGCCGGCTTTTATCCGCATTTCCATCCGCCGCGTTCTGATTATTTCCGCCGATTTCGTCCGCAGCGGCGTTTTGATTATTTTTATTCGCGTTTTTGCCCGCCACAGCGCGCGCCTGCATAAAGATGCGCGCCAAAAACAGCAGCGCAAAAGGGGTTGCGTGCCAAAGCGTGCTTTGATGCTCTATCTCATTAAAAATCTTATCAAGCGCGTCCTTAAGGGCTTTGGCGTCAAATTTCTCCCGCTTGCTCGCATTCGAGCTCTTATCCGCCGCGCTCGTTTTAAATTTACTCGCCTGGCTCACTTTAAATTTTATCGCCGCGCTATCCGCACTCTTAGATTCTGCCTCGCCGCACTTCGCCGCGCCCGTTTTAAGCTCCGTCTCTCCGTCCGCTTTAAATTTCGCAGCCTCGTTATCTGCCTTTTTAAATTTAGACTCGCTCTTTTGCGCTAAATTTACGGAATTTTGCGCCGCGCCGCATCTTGCCGCATCCGTAGAATTTTGCCAGCAACCGGGCTTGCTTTTTAAATTTTGCCCTGCGCTGGACTCGGTTGTTGAATTTAACACTCTGTCTAAATTTTGCTCGCCACCCAAGCCGCGCACCGCATCATAAGCTTCGATTGCCCGCGCGAGTTTCTCAAAAATTTCAGCAAACTCGCTCGCCCTGCCGTAAGCGGTCGTGAGCCTACTCCACGGCACGTCCTGCACTTTTAAATTTGCGATATATTTCAAATTTTGCTCATTCATCAGCGCTCCTTGCGAATATTTTTAAATTTAAGCCTCGCGAGCCGCTAAAATCTGCGCTCTCGGTTCAAATTTAGCCTCTTTCGCACGCAAATTTAAACCGAGCTCAGGCGCAAATTCTATCTCGTAAGTTCCCTGCTCTGCTCGATTAGATCCTCAATCTGCTCGCGCGGCACCGCATCAAGGCAGACGCTGATCCAGTGCTTTTTATTCATATGATAGGCTGCAAAAATTCCTTTTTCGTCACGCAAAATTGCCGCCAAATCGGGCGAAACTTTTAAATTTATCACGTCGCTTGAGCCAGGAAGTGCGCGACCGAGCTTTTCGTTTACAAGCCCGCGCATCAGAAGTGCAAACCACTTCCGCTTCCCTCCTGCGTGACGAAAAACCGCAAAATTGGGATATTCATCCCACAGATATTCGCCGTCCGCGCCATAGCGCTGCTTCATTAGTTTTAGGACGCTGCTAAAGTTCATTCTCGTTCCTTAATATCGATGTTTTCTCTGCGTAATCGCGCCAGCCACTCATCCAGCGTCTTTTCAAAGCCGATCCCCTTGCTTTCGTAAAATTTCGCCGCCTCGCTCATATAGGCTTGCTCGACCCAGCCGCCGAAGTCGTGCGGGTATTTGTAGTCTGCGATCTGCTTGTCCGAGTTGATGAGATAGCGCGGCGTAGGTAGCGGTGCGGCGGAGCGGACGAACTTCAAAGCGGCGTTGATGCCCAAATACGCGGCGTTTGATTTGGGGCTGTGCGCCAGATAGATCGCGCATTGACCTAATATGATGCGAGCCTCGGGATAGCCGATCTTGCTGACGGCAGTTAGCGTACTAACCGCGATATTTAGGGCGTTTGGATTGGCATTGCCGATGTCCTCGCTAGCTAAGATCACCATCCTGCGTGCGATGAAATCCGCGCTCTCGCCCGCATCTATCAGCCTCGCGACGTAATACAGCGCGGCGTCGGCGTCGCTTCCGCGCAGGCTTTTGATCATCGCGCTAGCTAGCTCGTAATGCAGATCGTCGCTGCTAACGCCCGCAGCCACGGCATTTGCACGCAGCGTACGAAGCGTATCCAGCGTAATGGCGCTGTCCGCTAAAAGCGCAAATTCCAGCAGATTCAACATACTCCTTGCATCGCCGCTGCTGGAGTTTAGCAGGTATTTTCGCGCCTCCTCGTCCATCTCAAAGCCGATCTCGCCCTGAGCGCGCGCCAAAAGCGCCTCCAAATCCTCGTAGCTAAGCGGTTCGAACTCAAAGATCATCGAGCGCGAGCGGATGCCGCTGCTTAGCACGAACTGCGGATTTTCCGTCGTCGCGCCGATGATGATCGCGGCGTAGTTCTCCATCGGGATGAGAAGCACCTCCTGCTGCGTCTTGCTGAGGCGGTGGATCTCGTCGATGAAAATGAGCGGCTTGATGAGCGAGCCTGCGTGCGAGGATAGAATTTTGCGGATATCCTCGACCTTCAGGCTCGTGGCGTCAAGCTCGTAAAAATCGTAGTTCAGCTCGCTTGCGATCACGCGCGCCATCGTCGTTTTGCCACTGCCTGCGGCGCCGAAAAATATGCTGTGCGGGATGCTGCCTGCGGCGACGAATTTTTTAAAAACCGCTACGATCTTGCCCTGCCCCACGATCTGCTCTAAGCTTTTGGGGCGAAATTTCAAGCTCAAACTCATTTTGCAACCTTAAAAATTTTGCCCCGATGATAGCGTTTTTATGATTAAATTTTGAAATTCGGCTAAATTTAAAGAGCGATTTGGCTTTACATACGGCGAGGTTTTGAAATTTATACACGGCGCAGACTTGGAATTTGCGGCCCACAGCGAGCTTTAAAATTTCAATAGAATTTTAAAATTTTATGCCGCACGTGCGGGCTGGCGATATAAAATTTTGCGGCAAGAACGGATCGCGCAGATTTGGCGAGCTTGGCGACTTTAAATTTAATGCCTTGCGCTGCGCGGTCGCGCCGTCATACATAGCGCCCCCAAAATCAGCTCGGCACGCAAGATGAAATTTTAAAATTTAGCCCTATTTTGGGGCTAAATTTTATCTCGCAGCGAGCGACGAGCTGATAAATCAACAAATTAATAAACGCAAAATCAGTAAAGCTAAAAAATCGTTGCGCTCTCATAAAATCATCGCGCAACCATTGCAATAATCGCCTCGCCCGCGCAGAAACTATCGTATTAATCTCGCGCCTACGTAACGCGAAAATGTAAAATATAGTCGCGCAATCGTCGCAATAATCCGCACGATCGCGCAAAACTCATCGCGCCAATTCCGGCGCCAGCGTAAATTTAATCTCGCGAAGCTGCGCGCCCGCGTAAAATGCGTAAAAATTACCGCGCTAACGCCGCACCCACGCAAAACCGCCGCCTATTTAAAAAGCTCAGTAGAAAGATACCTCTCGCCGGTATCGCAGAGGATCGTAACGATCACTTTTCCCTTGTTCTCGGGCTTGGCGGCGATCTGCGCGGCTGCGTAAACGTTCGCGCCGCTTGAGATACCCACGAGCAGGCCCTCTTTTTGCGCCAGCTGTCTAGCCGCGGCGAACGCATCGTCGTTTTCGACGCTCAAAAAGCCGTCGATGACGCTTCTATCGAGATTAGCAGGGATAAAATTTGCGCCGATGCCCTGTATCTTGTGGCCGCCTGCGTTACCGCACGTAAGCAGCGGCGAGCTAGCGGGCTCCACGCCGTAAGCTTTGAGGTTTGGATTTTTAGATTTTAAAAATTTCGCCGTGCCGCTGAGCGTGCCGCCGGTGCCGAATCCCGCGACTAAAATATCCACTCTGCCGCCGCTTTGCTCCCAAATTTCAGGCCCCGTAGTTTCAAAATGCGCCTTTGGATTGCTCGGGTTATCAAACTGGCTCGGAATGAAGCTGTTTTGAGTGCTAGCAGCCAGCTCATTTGCCCTATCTACCGCACCTTTCATTCCAAATTTTGGATCGGTCAGCTCGATTTTAGCCCCGAATGCGGCGATGAGCTTTTGGCGCTCGATACTCATCGAGCTTGGCATCGTTAAAATTAGCTTCATACCGAGCTTTGCCGCGATCATCGCAAGCCCTACGCCCGTGTTTCCGCTGGTAGGCTCTATCAAAACGCTATTTTTATCGATTTTGCTTGAGCTTAGCGCATCTTTTACGATCTGCCACGCGATGCGATCCTTGACCGAGTGGCTTGGGTTTAAAAATTCCGCCTTAGCTAAGATGAGGGCATTTTTGCCAAACGTATTGATTCTGACTAACGGAGTATTACCAATGAGCTCCGTAACATCGTTTGCTATTTTCATATTTTTCCTTTAAATGCTGAAATTTAAATACTGGACGCTTCGCGCCATCATCTCCTCGTAGCTGCTTAGAGGCTCGTTAAATATCTCTGCCAGCTTGACGTCAAATTTCTCAAAAAACGCCCGCAGTCCGGGATCGCTCATCTGGATGCTAGTCATCCGCAGATCCTTTTCAAGAGCGGTAAAAATTTCACCGAAAGTAATCTCGCTAGCATCTCTGGCTAGGTGATAACCGCCGTTTTTACCTTTGATGCTACACACTAGCTTTTCGTTTCTAAGGGTATTTAGAATTTGCTCCAAATAATTCTTAGAAACTCCCGTACGCTCGGCTATCTCTTTTATACTTATCGGCGCTACTTCACTAGCTTTGGCGATCTGCAAAATTGCAGCCAGCCCATAAACGCCCTTTGTGCTTAAAAGTGCCATTATTTCAGTGCCTCACTAAGATCGGAAATCAAATCGTTCGCGTCCTCTATACCCACGCTTAGGCGGATTAAGCTCGCAGGCACGCCAGCGCGGTTTAACTGCTCCTCGTTTAGCTGCGAATGCGTCGTGCTCGCAGGATGAGTGATGATCGACTTCGTATCGCCGATATTTGCTACGACGGAGAAAATTTTAACCTTGCTAACCGCTTTTAGCGCTGTTTCTTCGCTATCTACGATGAAGCTCATCAGACTGCTTGCATAGCCGTTTTTAAATTTCGATTTGATTGCGGCATTAAACGGCGAGCTTGCAAGCCCCGGATAATTGACCTGCTTTACCTTCGGATGATTTTGTAAAAATTCTGCTATCTTTAATGCGTTTTGCGAGTGTTTTTGCATGCGAAGCGGCAGTGTTTCAAGCCCCTGGATGAGCTGAAACGCGTTAAACGGCGATAGCGTCGCACCAATATCGCGAAGCAGGGACAAGCGAATCCTAAGCGTGTAAATGTCGAAATTATCTACTAAATCTGCATAAACTAAGCCGTGGTAGCTCTCATCAGGCTCGTTGAAATGTGCGTAACGCGGATTGCCTTTGAGTTTGGAATTTAATCCTTTGCCCGCAACGATCGCGCCAGCGATACTAAGCCCCTGTCCACTTATATATTTGCTAGCGCTGTGGATTACAACATCGGCGCCGTCATCAAGCGGATTGTAAAGCGCAGGGCTTGGGATCGTGTTATCCGCAATCGTTACTACGCCGTGCTTATTTGCGATTGTAGCGATTTTAACGGTATTTGCAACTGAAATTTGAGGATTTGAAAGCGTCTCAAAAAAGATCGCTCTAGTCTTATCGTCGATTAAACCTTCCAAATTATCTGCCGTTTCGGAGTCAAAAACCCTAGCTTCGATGCCGAAACGCTTGATCGTGTGCGCCAAAAGCGTAGTTGCGCCACCGTAAATTTTCTCGGCGATGATGATATTTTCGCCCGCTGCGGCTAAATTTGCCACCGCAAAAAATATCGCTGCCTGCCCGCTAGAGACCGCGATTGCGGCTTTGCCGCTTTCCAGCGCCGCAAGTCGCGCCTCAAAAACATCAGTAGTAGGATTTGTCAAACGCCCATAAATCGGCCCTAGATCACGCAGCGCGAAGCGATCGGCGGCCTTTTTGCTAGAACCGAAGTTAAACGCGGTGCTTTGATAAATGGGAACTGCCATCGTGCCGTAGCCTGCGACGGAGTCGTAACCGAAATGAGTTGCGAGGGTTTCTTTTTGCATTTTCGTCCTTTGTAAAAAATTTGGCGAATAATAGCGAAATTTTAAAATAAAGTCAAGTATTTTTATATGATTTTAAAATGCCTATGATACGGGATTTATAGAAAAAATATTATTAAAATATAGTTTTATAATATGCGTAATTTTGCCAAAATTTCGAATTTTGCTATAATGCGCGCTTTAATTAAGGAAAGATAATGCAAATCAGAGAAAAAGATGAGCGCGTTAAATATATCCGCGCATTAGAACGCTTCGTAAAATCCGCCGTAGCACTGCTAAAGCGCGAGGATTTCGACGCAGAGCTTTTTGCGAAGCGAATAGCTAAAAACTACGAAATTTTATCTAAAGCGGCCGCTACAAATCTCGATAGCCCCTACACCAAGGCGCTTGAGAGCTTTGCTAAAAACGTCCTTGATGCTAGCGAGGCAGGACAGATCAGCTATGCTGCGTTTAGATCAGCGCTACAGCATGAAGCAAACGCTTTGCAAAAGCTCAAAAACAATAAGAGCTACAAAAAAGACAAGCACAAAATCGATTTTTTAAAGGATTATTAGATGAAAACCGTGATTTTTGATATGGATGGCACGCTACTCGACTCCTCGCGCGCGATCGAAATCAGTGTCAATAACACTCGCCGCGAGCTCTACGGCCTAGCGCCGCTACAAAAGAATTTCATCGTCCGCACCATCAACGATCCAAGCAAAAACGCCTTTTTAGAATTTTACGGCAAAACCGAAGCAAGCGCCGAAGAGCTTGCGTTTTTCGAGAAGGAATTCGTAAGCAATTACCGCGATTTCGCCGTGCTTTACGAAGGTATCGAAGATCTTTTGCACTCGTGCAAAAAAGCAGGATTTTTTCTCGCAGTCGCTTCTAATGCGCCTTCCTATACCCTAAGCGCGATCTTAGAAAAAACGGGCGTGCGCAGGCTATTTGATCTGGTCGTAGGCGCGAACGAGCAGATGCCATCAAAGCCCAACCCTGCGATGCTGCTACACGTAATCGCACGCTCACCGCACAAAAACGCGATTTTTTTAGGCGATAGCAAAAAGGATGAGTTAGCCGCGATCCGTGGCGCAGAATTTTTACAAAATTTAGAATTTCAAGGCGGCAATGACGGCGAGAGCTTAAATGCTAGCCGTGGCACTAATAGAAAGAATTTCAGCGCCAGCAGCGGAAGCTTAAGCTCTTGCGGCGAAAATCTTAACGCGGATGAAAAATTCCGCCCTAACGACTCGGGCGCTGGCGAGGCGGCAACACTAAGCTTTAAAGGCGCCAAAATTTCCGCAAAAGCAGAAGCGACGGAAAGCGTACAAGCTGCGGCAGCGCGATGCTTTCAAGCAAATTTGGCAGATCTAAGAGGCGCAAAACTTGAGTATTTGCAGGTATGCTGGGGGTTTGGCGAGCCTAGCGAACTAAGCCGCAATGCCCTGAGCATCGCGCAAGCGCGCGAAATCATCGGCGGAATTTAAAGCAGCCTGGCTTTTGAGGCATAGCTAAATTAAAAATAGTATCGCAGCAAGGAAAATCACGCTTAACTCTTAAAACGGAGCAAATTCCATCCTCGTGCGCAACGTAAGCGAGGTTAAATTTAAAAATAATCCTTGCGCGAAAAATTCCGCTAGCACGAGAAACCGAAATTTCATCTGCGCGAATGGAATTTAAAATTTTAAAGTAGCTTTTATGGTGCGCGATTTCATCTGCGCTAAAAATGAAATTCTATCTGTAAAAGATAGCAGAATTTTGAAATTTAAAGACGCCCTCTCGCGGATTAATTTAAAATTTGCCTCGAAAACCAGACTTAAAATTTAATGCCAAACGCGATTTTAGCATTCTACCGCGTCCATGGAGTTTCAATCTCGTAAAGCGGCGGAATTTTAAAATTTTAAAAAGCCTGATCTGTGTTATGCACGCGAGTAGATTTTGCATAAGTAGAATTTATCCGCCACGCAGAAATCAAAATTTACCGAACAAGCAAAGCCAAAATCCTCTCTACCTGCGCGAAATTTAAGAATTTTACCGCTTAAACAAAGTGGAATTTTATCCACTCACGCGAAATCTAAAATTTCACTCGCGCCACAAAATTTTAAAATTTCCGCAAAAAATCAAGCCATTTATCTGTAAATTTAAAATTCCGCCTTCTGCAAAGCTTCGCGTTTAATCCGCCACGCGACCAAGATTAAATTTTTAAATTCCACTCGCTCTGCCTATCTTGCAAACAAGTAAAATTAAAATTTATGAGATTTAAAGCCCAAAATCCTGCGCTTAAGCTTAAAATTTACCGCACGCAAGTGCAAAATCTGCGTAATTACTCATGTTTAAAAGCCCCCGATAGTTTGCCACGGCCTAACCTAAATTAAATTTTACATTTGCTATAATCGCGAAATTTTAAGGAAGGTAAATGGATATTTTTGAAGGCAGCCCAAGAGAGAAATTTTTTGAAATTTTATCCGCTGCAAGCCCTACTTTGGTGCAAAACGAAATCGAAGAAGCTCTAATCCGCCTCATCGCCTGTGAGCGGCTCTGCGAAGCGCGCGGCATTAGCGAGCGCGAGATCGAAAGCTTCATCGCGCAGCAGGATTTACAAGACGCGCTAAACGACAAATTTTTGCAGATGAGCGGAAATATCCTAAGCAACAACGAATAATGCAAGATAAAATTGATTTAATTATGAAAAACTTCATCGCAGACTGCGGATATGAGCCCGCTAGCGAGATGTTTGATAGGCTAAGCCCCGGCAAAAAACTACGCTCCAAACTGCTGTTAAACATCGCGCAAAAGGATGAAAAATCGCTGCGTCTGTGCGCGATCATCGAGCTCATTCAAGCTGCGAGCCTGCTGCACGACGACGTCATCGACGAAAGCTCGGTGCGACGCGGCAAGCCCTCGATAAACGCCACCTACGGCTCCAAAAACGCCGTGATGCTGGGCGATATACTCTATTCCAAGGCATACTTCGAGCTTAGCAAATTTGAAAGCCGCATCGCCGCCGCGCTTTCGGGCGCCGTCACGAAGCTGGCCGTGGGCGAGCTGATGGATGTGAGCCTAAGCGACGATTTCAACGACGATGCGAGCAAATATCTGCAGATGATCTATCTAAAAACCTCCGCTCTCATAGAAGAGGTCGCGCGCTGCGGGGCGTTTTTAAAATTCGGCGGCGCAGAAAATCGCGGCGAAATTTCAGATATGAGCTGCGCAAAAAACGAGGGCGAAATTCCAAGCGCCGCGAAAGATCATGATAAAATTTCAAGCGCGAGCGTAAAATTCGGCGAATACGGCAAAAACCTTGGGCTTGCCTTTCAGATCATCGACGACATCTTAGATGTGACGCAAAGCTCAGAAGCGCTGGGTAAGCCGAGCCTGAGCGATTTTGCGGAGGGCAAAACCACCCTGCCCTACATCTATTTATACGAAAATTTAAATGATTCCGAGCGGCAAAAGCTAAAATCGTTTTTTAAAAAACAGCTGCGCCAGAGCGAAATTTCATGGATCAAAGCGAAGCTTAGCGAGCACGGCATCATCGAGCGCTGTATAAACGAAGCTCGCGCCTACGGGCAGAAGGCACTCGAAGCCGTGGCGGAATTTAAAAACGACAAGCTGGAGCAAATCGTGCGAGATATGATAGATAGGGAGTTTTGATGGCGTATATGAGCGTGAGCTTCACCCACAAAAACACGGACATCACGGTGCGCGAGAAACTTTCGTTTTCAAACGATGTGCGCAAGAAAGAAATTTTGCGCCTTTTGGCTTCGAACTCCGCGATAGAGGAGTGTTTGGTGCTTAGCACCTGCAACCGAGTAGAAATTTTTACCGTCGTAAGCGACTTTGATGAAGCGCAAAAGTTCGTGCTTTTGGCACTTTCGCGCGTAAGCGGCGTAAGCTACGACGAGCTAGCCGAGCGTGCCGATATTTACGAAGATTACGGCGCGATACACCACCTTTTCGCCGTCGCAGCCTCTCTTGATAGCCTCGTAGTGGGCGAAACTCAGATCGTAGGCCAGCTCAAAGACGCCTATAAATTCGCGATGCAAAACGCTCGCGCCGGCGCGCAGATCGCAAGAGCGATAGATGAAGCGCTAAAGTGCGCGGCGCGTATCCGCAACCAAACCGAAATTTCAAAAAATCCGATCTCGGTCTCAAGCGTCGCCGTGGCGATGGCAAAGGATAGACTGGGCTCCTTGCAGGGCGCGGACGCCGTGGTAGTGGGCGCGGGAGAGATGAGCGAGCTAGCGTGCAAACACCTGCTAGCAAACGGCGCGAATATCACGATCTTGAACCGAAATTTAGCCGGTGCGCAGAGGCTAGCCGCCTCGCTACTTGGCGAGAATTCCTTGGATGCGAAAAATTGCGCGGATGAGAATCCCAGCACAGGAAAAAATTCAGACGGCTTAAATTCCGGAAATGTCGCGAATTTCGCGGGCGAAAATCCCAAGGACGATAAAAATTCCACCGCCTGCGCGAATTCTGCCGCGCAGGCGCAATCCCGCATTAAAATCGATAGCCTTGATAATCTCAAAAAATACCTAAACGTAAATAGCCTATTTTTCAGCGCTACGGGCTCGCAAGAGCCGATCATTACCGATAGTTTGCTTGAGCCCAAAAGCTTTAAGCGATATTTTTTTGATATAGCCGTGCCGCGCGACGTAGAGCTTAGCCAGAGTGAGGACGTCGAGGTTTACAGCGTCGATGATTTGGAGGAGATCGTAAAGAAAAATTTGCTACTTCGCGAGGAGCAGGCGCAGATCGCTTACTCGATCGTGGCGAAATGCACGAATGAATTTTTCAAATGGCTCAAGGCGGCGGCATCCACGCCGATCATCAAGGCTTTGCGCCAAAGCGCGAAACAAGTAGCCGAGCTAGAGCTAGCCAAGGCGCTTAAAAAGGGCTATCTAAAACATAGCGATGCAGAAGAAGCACGCAAGCTGATCCATCAGGTTTTTAAAGCGTTTCTGCACGCTCCGACGGTAAATTTGAAAAACCTTGGCGAAGCGGATAATGCCGATAACGCGGTAAACGCGCTAGTCGAAATTTTTGAACTGCAAGAAAACTACGAAAAATTTTTAAATCAAGAAAATGAGAAAAAGGACAAACAAAATGAAATTTAGCAAGCTTTTCGCTCCGAGCCTAAAAGAGGCCCCCAGAGACGCGGTACTACCTAGCCATGCGCTTTTGATCCGCGCGGGATTTATCGAGCAGCTGGGCAGCGGGCTTTATAATTTTTTGCCGCTAGGAAAGATGGTGCTGGAGCGGATCTGCGCCGTCATCAGGCAGGAGATGGACGCTGCGGGCGCGCAGGAGGTCTCTTTTAGCGTCGTAACGTCCGCTGATGCGTGGAAAAAAAGCGGCCGCTATGCCAAATACGGTAAGGAACTGCTGCGCTTTAAAGACCGCAAGGATAACGACTTCGTGCTAAGCCCAACTAACGAGGAGGCGGCGGTTTTGATGGTAGCGGATAAGATCACGAGCTACAAGCAGCTGCCGCTAAATATTTATCAGATCAATACGAAATTTCGCGACGAGGCGCGCCCTCGCTTCGGGCTACTTCGCGGACGCGAGTTTACGATGAAGGATGCTTATAGCTTTCACGCGGACGCTGCGGATATGAAGCGCGAGTTTGAAGTGATGAGGCAGGCGTACTCGCAGATTTTTACGCGACTTGGGTTAAATTTTCGCGCGGTCGATGCGGACAGCGGCGCGATCGGCGGCAGCGGCAGCAAGGAGTTTATGGTGCTAGCGGATAACGGCGAGGACGATATCGTCGTGTGCAAGCGCTGTGACTACGCCGCAAATATCGAGGCTGCGCGCCGTGCGCCCAAAACCACGAACGCCGCCGCGCCCGAAACCGACGGCATGATGAAATTTAAAACGCCCGCAATGAAAACTATCGACGCGGTCGCGGAATTTTTTAAAGTGGATAAATTCTACACCATCAAAGCGGTGATCAAAAAAGCGCTATACGAGGATCGCAGCGAGATCGTAGCGTTTTTTATCCGCGGCTGCGACGAGCTGCAAGAGACCAAGGCGCAAAACGCCTGCGGCGCGCTTGAGCTAGTCGATGCTAGCGAGGAGGAGATCGCGCGAGCAGGCTTTACGGCGGGCTTTTGCGGACCTTTCGGGCTCGACGAGGGAGCTAAATTTTACATCGATGCCGAGCTAAAAGGAGCGCGCGAGATGATCGCGGGCGCGAACGAGCCGGATTACCACTACGTGGGCGCTAGCGTGATAAATTTTAACGAATCGCGCTTTGCAGATCTGGCCGCCGTGGGCGCGGGCGACGCATGTCCGTACTGCGGCGGCGAGCTTGGCATCACAAAAGGCATCGAGGTGGGTCATATCTTTCAGCTCGGCACGCGCTATTCAGAGCCGATGGGGGCGCGATTTTTGGATGCAAACGGCAAGGCACAGCCGTTTTTGATGGGCTGCTACGGCATCGGTGCAAGCCGCCTTATCGCGGTGGCGATCGAAAGCAGTCACGACGAGAGAGGCTGCGTGTGGCCGCGCGAGCTGGCGCCTTTCGAGCTTGAGATCATCATCTCAAATCACAAAGACGCCGCTGCGGTAGAATTTGCCGAAAAATTATACGAGCAGTGCCGCGAGCGCGGTATCCGCGTACTACTGGACGATCGCGCGGAGCGCTTCGGCGTAAAGATGAACGACTTCGAGTTGATGGGCTTTCCGTACGCCGTGCTCGTGGGCAAAGCCCTAGCGGAGGGAAGCGTCGAGTTCATCACTCGCGCAGGCCTAAAGCGGCAGAGCATAAGCGCGGATGAAATTTTAAGCTTTATCGAGAGGAAATTAATCGAGAAAAATTAGGAAGCGCGTAAAAATTTAGCCTTAAATTTGAGCTAAATTTTATAATAAAAAAGTAGGTTCTCTCTTTAAATTTGTCGCTTTGGTCGTGCCTTCCAAATATCTGCGTAGAGTGATACTCAATTGCTCATTTGCCTCCGGCTTTTAAACTTTTTGGAAGCCCTATCGGTATGCGGCTCTCTAAACTAGCTCGACCGGCTTTGACCGAGCGGGCATTTAATTTCTAGCTTTATCGACCTCTATACGTGCCTATCGGTGCAAATTTCAGCGCATCCATCGACGCCGACTACCTCTATCCATATCTGACTGCAAAATTGCGAGCATCACTTAAAATCCACATTTACAAAGCTTGCACGGCCCGCATCTAAAAGCACGGGCCATATCGCCTCAATCAAGACGCTGCGAGGAGCAAATCGGAGAATTTAGAAAGACGGCCGCAATTAAGCTCTTTTGCTCCAAAGAAATTAAACCGCAGATCAAATCTAGCGGTAGCGCGCCGCGAAACACAACGGGAAAATTTATGCTACGTACGTATTTTAAGCTTGCAGGCAAAACTACAGGATCGTTAAATTTAGCGCTCGTGGCGGTAAAATTTAGCCCTGCGCCCGCCGCGAGGTAGAATTTTAGCTTTATAATTTACTTCGAAAGACTTTGTAGCCATCTTTTAGCCGCATCCGCAGCCGCTATCAAACCGCCGCACATCATTATCAGATCCTTTATCACCAGCCTGCCCGCACCCGAGAGATACGGGAAGCCGTGGTTCGGGCTCTCTGTTATGCCGAGGGCAGGATTGCCCAAATTCGGCACCCAGGTTTCGGGCGTCGTTATCAAAAACGATAGCGTAACGATAGCCATACCGAAGGTCAAAAGTCCGCCTACGACGCCAATTTTAGGGAACCATATGCCAAGCAACATCAAGATGCCGATCGAGCAAATCGTCGCGCCGATAATGTAAGAAGCCGTGTAGGTGCCGTTTGATTTATGCCATTTGATATTATCCGGCACGACCAAGCCTTCGGGGTTTTTGTGCAGATTATACTCCGCGACCATTTTGCCCTTACCGTTATCGACTATGTCTTTATTTTTCATCAGATAGCTGAAAAACGGGCTATTCGTGACGAAAGGCACGATACCGTCCGCCTCATACTGCACGACTTTTAGGCCGCCTATCCAGATCATGACGACGAAAATTGCAAACCTTATGCAATTTATAAATATGCTTTGCGAATTGGACAGGCAATTAAGCACCTTATATAGGAGGGAATTTTGATCCATCTGTGTTTCCTTTGCGATAAAATTGATGCGATAGTTTATCAAAAGTGGGTTAAATAAGTCAATAGTTTTTATAAAATAATATTAATAGTATTGTAAAAAATTTTATCAAGTGCGTATAATTTTGGATCTATTTGCAGATCTTTTAGCCTCCGGATCGATTGCCTTTGGCGAGTTTTATTAAATTTTGATCAAATCCTGCTTTGAAATTTTAAAAAATATCTCGAGCTAGCGCAGAATGAACCCAGTAAGACGCTTGTGAGATAGATGAGCAAAACATACAGCGCGAATAAACAAGGCTTGCGACATAGATGCACAAGTGCTCATAATGCCGATTTATGGGTAATTACGGGTTTTGCGTTAAAATTTGCTCGCATGGCTTTTGTATTAAATTTCTTGCGGAGACTTTGCGTTAAATTTATCCACGTAGCTTTTACATTAAAAATTTGACCGCACGGCTTTCGGATCAAATTTCGTCCAAAGCCTTCGCTCGTTAAATTTCATTTTTACTATTGCTTGCCGAAATTTTACCTAAGCGGCCGCTTCTTTTCGCTCGGCTAAATTTTGCCTTGTTACCTAGATTTCGTCCAAGCTTTTCCGGTTAAAATTTTATCCAAAATGCGGCAAGCTCGTATCCGCGAGACTCGCCCAACCCTCTCAGGCTTTCAAATGCAAGCGTAACGCCGCTATTTAAGCTTAGCTCCAAACCCTCATCACTTGCGCGCTCGCGATACTCGATCCGCTCGCGATTTAAAGCGCCTTTCGCCGCCGCAAGATCGATGGGAGCAGGACAGCCCAATAATATCCAAGGCTCTATTTCGATTTGCCCCGCCCTTCCGTCGCCGAAATCTAAAGGCTCGCTTCTGAAATGATCCGAAAAAATCATAAAAATTTCGTCCCGAAAAAAG
>CAURUA010000035.1:0-21278 GCA_963528045.1 uncultured Campylobacter sp.
GGGATTAGCTTGCCGTCTTTCCAGATGAGCTCGGCCTCTTGAATTTGTGCCATTTTTTGATCCTTTTGTTTAAAATTTAATCTACAATTTTAGCTAAAACAATATTAATTTCTAAGAAATTTAAAAGCGGTTGAAATTTGGTGCGATTTTAAGACGCACAACGAGTCGTGAGTTCAAATTTATCTCGCAACCCAGTGCAGATGGCATTAAAATTCCACAAAAGAAAGCCCGATGCCGATCTTATTGACGCTGCGTTTGTAATCCGCGAGGCTCTCGCCGTAGCCGTTAAAGTAGCGCAGATAGCCGTAAAATCCGCTGTTAAAGATCGGGAAGCTGTAGTTCAGCTCGATCGCACCGCGGTTACTGCCGTCAAAATGTAGGTTGTTTCGCCACAGAGCGCTAAGTCGCTGCTTGCCGAAGGTGTATGACGCGCGCAGATCGCCGTAGCCCATATAATCCGCGATGTCCTCGTTCGTGCGGTCTAGCCAAAACGCATACCATGCTCTGGGGGTGATCGAAAATCCGTCCGCGCTCCACGTGCTTTGCGCGTAGAGCCTATTCCACGAGCGCGATTCCTCGCCGCCCTTGCCGTTTGACTCGTGCATGGCGCCTATCTTTAGCTCGTCCGCAAACGGTACCGGCGCGCTAACGTAGAGCTCGGGGCGGTAGTTGCTCTCGCGAAAAGGGGCGCTATCCTGCGTGATCTGCCACCAGGAATTTTGCGCGTAAGCGAATGAAATTTTCTCTCCAAGCCCCAGCGCGTCGTAGGTAATCGGCCGCTCGAAGCTAAACTCAAAATGCAGCTCATCCGCCTTGCGATCGGGTTTTTTGCTAAAATCGTGAGTAAAGAGCATATAGATCGGCTCGTAGTATTTAAGCCCCAAAAATCCGAAATTTCGGCCATTTTGCTCGCCTTGCGGCGCGGAATCCAGCGCAGTGGAATCCCGCGAGAGCGAGGCGGAATTCGATGATGCTAAATTTGACGCGGAGCCCGGTGCGACCGAGTTTGTGTCTGCGAAATTTGACGAAGTGGAATTTGGCGCGACGGGTTTCGGCGCGGCGGAATTTTGTGCGACAGAATTTCGCGGCGGCGCAGAGCTCAAAACGGCGGTATCATCGTGTAAAGCGCGGTTTTCTGCGGACGAGGTAGAATTTTTTGCTGAATTTCGGTGCGACTTTTCGCCGCTTTCCGCTAGACTTGCCGCGGCGATCTTTTTGTAATAGATCATCGCGTTTTTGTAATCGCCCTTGGCCTCGTATTCGCTAGCCTTTGCGTATAGCTCGGAGAGATCTTGCGCGGCTAGGCTTATGGCGCAAAGCGCGAACGCTAAAGCTTTAAATTTCATCTACGCCCTTTAAATCGTTTTGATAATTTATGTTTAAAAACTGCTCTTTATTTTTGAAATTTAGCACTTTGGAATTTACGCGATCGATGAGCGAGCCGATCTTATGATCTTTCGCGCGGTAAAGCTCAAGCGCTAGCGGCGCGAGGCTCGCGTCAAAAAATCCGCACAGGCTGTGTCTGCGCAGATCATCGCCCGCCACGCAGATCTGCCCCTCTTGCTCGCTAAGAGCGCGGATGGTAGAAATTTCTACAAGGGGCATATCGGCGGGGATGATAAAAACGCGCTCACCGCTAAATGGCTTCAGCGCCGAATACAGCGCGCCCATCGGCGAAAATTCCTCAAATTCGTCGTATATCATAGGAAGCGGCGGGTTAAATTTAGAGCTTTTGGCGCAGGCGAAAACCCGCTCAAACTCGCGGCTTAAGCGCGAAAAAAGAAAGTGCGTCATGCTGGGATGCCCGCGAAATGGAAACAGCGTTTTGTCGCTGCCGAAACGCGAACTTTTGCCGCCGCAGAGAATGACGCAGGTTTTCATCGCGGTGAAATTTTAAATTTGAAAGTAAAATTTGAAAGAAGCGCGGGCATATCAGTCTTTTTGCATATATTTGGCTTTGCCAAGGGCGTTATTTGCGATGAACTGATAAAGGCTCGGCGCCTGAAGCTTGGCTAGCTCGGGGTATTTGGCTTTAAGCGTCTTCCAGATGTCGTAGACTCGCATACCGCTTGCGTAAAGCTTCATAATCTCGCTAAAATGCGGATCGTAAAGGCTTGGCTTTTTATACAGCGAGAGTTTGCGGTCGGTATCCAGCACCGCGTTTGCCTCGATAAAAGCGGCTAGATCGCGCTCGCTTACTTTGGCAAAATCCTTTTCGTAATGAGCTTTCATATATTTTAAAATTTCTTTATTGCTAACGCCTTGGAAGTGCATTTTCTTGATCTCGAAGCGATACGCGTATAAGAAATCTTCGCTTTTTTTTGCGGTTGCGCGAAGTCTTGTTTTTTCATCTTTGAATGTCACGGAGATAAAGTGCGTAAGCCCGGGCGCAGTAACGGCGTTTTTGAACGCTTCATCCTCCTCGCCGATCTTTTTTAAGATCGCCTTGACGGTGTAGCCCTCGGCAATAAGGTTTGAAATTTTATCTTTATAAGGTTTGTAGTCGAATCGCACGCGCCTAAAGCCCGTCTCGACGCTGATTTTTTTGTAGATCCTCGCATGCTCTCTAGATGTAAAATACCTAGATTTCAGCCCTTTGCGGAGTTGTTCGGCAACCGCGGTAAAATCGTCATAATCGGCGATAGACGCGATTAATTCCTTTTCGTTTACGACCCTGCCGTTAACGACCGCGATGGTAATGACCTTCATATTTTCTCCTTTGATTGGGTACAATTCTAACTTAAAACTATAAACTCAAATTTAATTATTTATTATCAAGGATTGCGGAGGATTTGTGTTTGCGAGGTAGAATTTTACGCGCTAAGATTTAGTATTTTGATTGATTTTTATATCTTTTTTGTGCTTATTCTCACGCCGCTTTTTTATACTTTTTTGTGTAGAGATGAAGCGGGTTTGCAGAGATAAATTTTACCCGCAAACTTTAACTAAATTGCCCGTACAAATTAGCTTTTTTTAAACGAAAAAAGCTTTTTGATCTTCGTAAGCCCAAGCTTCATACCGCTATATTTCATCATCTTAGCCATATTTACCCACATTTCGCGCTCGTAGCACGGATGTGGGCAGTGGTGACAGCGCGGCTTTTCGGTATGCGGGCAGGCGCGTAGGCGCGCGTAGGCGTAACGCAGCATCCGCTCGCAGTCGCTACAGAGATGAAAGTGCGTCTGCACTAGCCCCTTATCGTCTTTGTAGTCATGAAGCACGGCACCGTCTTTTTTAGGCGCATCCGCATGCTTGCCATCGCAGTAAATTTGGATAAATTTCGTCACCGTATTTACTTCGTAAATAAATTTTTCGCTCGTCATATTTGATCCTTTGGGCGGATTTTATCTAAAAGAGACAAAAATACTCTTGAGCGCGCTCAAGCTAAAATTTATAGAATTTTAAAATTCCGCGGAATTTCGCTTTATCTTTCGACCTTGTTGCTTAATAGAGTCGCGATGAAGCGCGTTTTGTCATTTGAGGCAAGCGCGATTTGCAAGCTCATCGTAAGCGGCACAGCCAGAAATAGCCCGCCGATACCAAGCACAAAGCCCCACAGCAACAGCCCAGCAAGTACGCTGATCGTTGAAAGCCCGAGCCCTTGCCCTAAAAATCGCGGCTCGATGATATTTCCGATCGCTACGTTTACGACCAAATAGATTGCGATAGTCCAGATGCTAGAGCTTATATCCATCGTAGCTAGCGTCACGAAAAGTGTCGGAAAGACCGCTACGATCGAGCCAATGGTAGGGATGAAATTTAGCACGAAAGCTAAAATCCCCCACAGCGCGGCATATGGAACACCAAGAGCCCACAGCCCGAGCCCGATGAGCGCACCGGTGCAAGCTGAAGCGATAGTTTTGATTAGTAGATATTTTTTGAGGCTGGAGGCAAATTTCTTCACGAAAGTGTGTGTCGCGCGGCTACTTTGCGAAAAATAGCGGATTTTTTCGTCGATTACGGAGCTTTCAAAGACCATAAATGAAACCATTATAAAAATGAAAAATCCCGTCGAGACTATAGAGCCTGTTTTGCGCAGTAGTGCAGATAGCTGCGCGGCGGCTTCGCTCGGATCAATGCCTAGGCTTGCGGCGTTAAGCTCTATGCCGAATCGAGAAAGCTTCGCACTCACGCCTCCTAGCACCTCTTCAAATTTTGCTTGAAGCTCGGGCAGGCGCGCTGAAAATTCCTTGATCGCATCGAAGATGACCGCGCCGAAAAACACTATAATTGTCACAAAAGCAAAGGTGATGATGAGGAAGCTAAAAACACGCCCGACGCGGATCTTTTGGACATAAAGCACCAGCGGCGAGACGAGCACTGTGATGAAAATAGCTAGCAAAAATGGCACGACGATAGCCTGCGCGGCTTTAAGACCAGCCAGGATGATTACGACGCAGGCAACCGACATCAAGGACATTTGAAGCTTCAAGGATTCTCCTAAATTTGACATTTTCGCAGAGCTTTTACGCGAAATCTTGGTGAAAGGATTTTAACTAAAATTCCATAAATTTTAAGATGGAATTTTAAAATTTCATCGCAAAATTCTGAGATATGCGCAAATTCTTAGCGGGCGCAAGAAAAGTTAAAATTTTTTGCTAAAATTTTGCGAAATTTACGCAAGTAGGATCAAAAATGAAACTTCCCAAACAGCTTTTAGATCGTTACGCCGCCGAGCGTCAAAGCGCGGGCGAGGCGCAGCGGACGGCGAATGAGATCGCCTTTGCGCCGGTGGTCTTTCAGGTCTCGCGACTGATGAAAAAATTTGGAATTTTAAGCGCGCTTAATGAGGTGCGGGACGGGCTAAGCATAAGTGAGATCGCGCAGAAACTCTCGCTTAGCGAATACGCCGTAAAGTTGCTTTTGGAAAGCTCGCTTAGCATCGGCACGGTGCTTCTGTGCGGCGAGAAATTTAGGCTCAGCAAGGCGGGATATTTTCTGCTCACCGACGAGATGGTGGATGTGGATATGGACTTCATCCACGACGTGTGCTACGAGGGGCTATTTAGGCTCGAAGAGACGCTAAAATCGGGTAAGCCCGAGGGGCTAAAGGTTTTTGGGCAGTGGGCTACGATCTACGAGGCGCTTTCGCATCTGCCGCCGCACGTGCGCAAGAGCTGGCTCGCGTTTGATCATTTTTATTCGGATTTGGCGTTTGAGCCCGCGCTAAAGATCATTTTCTCGCGCAAGACGGATAAAATTTTAGACGTAGGCGGCAATACGGGGCGCTTTGCTAAGCGGTGCGTAGGCTACGATGAAAATGTGCGCGTCACGATAATGGATCTTGCGGGGCAAATTTCGATGATGAAAGACGCCGTCGCAGGCGCGCAGGGCGCTGAGCGCATAGACGGGCTTGCGGCCGATCTGCTAGATCCCGCTACGCGCTTTCCGCGCGGCTTTGACGCGATCTGGCTAAGTCAGTTTCTGGACTGCTTTGCAGAGGAGCAGATCGTAAGTATCCTCGCGCGCACGGCGGAGTCGATGAGCGCGAAGGCGCGGCTTTATATTTTGGAGCCGTTTTGGGACAGGCAGCGCTACGAAACCGCCGCGTATAGCATGACGCAGATCAGCGTGTATTTCGCCGCGATGGCAAATGGCAATAGCAAAATTTATCACTCGGAGGATATGATTAAATTTGCTCAGCGCGCCGGGCTTAAAATTGCACGCATCCACGACGGGCTGGGCGTCGGACACACGCTGCTGTGCTGCGAAAGGGCGCGCTGATGGACGCGCAAAGCTTAAGCGTGCGGCTAAATAAGCCGATTAAAATTTTACTAGTGCTACTTGGAATCGGAATTTTGGCAAATGTGGCGGTGGAATTTTATGCGGAGAAAAAACGCGGCGAGCTAGAGCGAAATTTCTGCGAAAGCAAACAGGTGCGAGATGCGCTGGCGCGGATAAACGAGGGCGCACCACGCAGAATCGACGATGCTACGACTTTAAAAGGCGCCGCATGCGAAGGGAGTAGCTTCATATACAATTACGTGCTAAATAGCTCGCCGAATTTAGACCTCAGCGCGCTGGATGCGGGCGATGCGGAAATTTTAAAAGAGATGCTGTTCGCCAAGGCGAAGGCCAGCTTTTGCAGCACGGAATTCTCGCAACGCCTGCGGGAGCTCGGCAAAGCGATGGTGTTAAATTACGAGATAGAGGGCTTGCCGCCGATACAGCTAAAGCTTGATAAAAATAGCTGCGCGCGGTGAATTTTAAAAACCCAAGCGAAGCATTTGATTAGCCGCGTTTTGTGTGGCGGTGCATTGGCGGCTGGCACCTCTGTAAGCTTGCAAGCGAGCTTGTGCTTTGACGCAGAATTTTATTGCGAGCAGATCGCGGATAAAATTTAGCAAGATTTTATCGCCGCAAGTGCGGCGTCACAATAAATTCTAAAATTCTGACTCAAAACCTATGATGTTGTTTCAAATAAAATTCCGCACAATTTATAGAATTTCGCGTTAAAGCTTTACGCAGTGTTTGCGCTGCTACACAGATATAATTCCGCGCAAAATCGTAAATTGTAATGAAAACCGTCGCTGGCAGAGCCTGACGCCTTAGATCGTGGCTTAAAAAGGACTCGGCGCGTTTAGCGCTCTGTGACGGCGAAATGCACGCTGATCCGCGCCATGCTATACGCGGCGGCGCGGTAAAAGCCAAGCAGGGATTCTCGCATATTGCTTTTGCGCACGCAAAATCGAAAGCAAAGCGGATAAATTTTAAGCGAATTCGGCGCGGGCAAGCAGGCAAAGACTCGCGCCGCGCTAAATTTTAAATCTCGCGCAAGCCCTATTTGCAGTCGCTAGGCTTAAATTCTACCCTTATAAATTCTTCACCACTTTTTATCTTATAGCTCCATATCGCGCTGTTTATTAGCGGATGCATTACCTTCATCTGATTGCAAAAAATTTGCTTATTTTGGCTATCTATGACATTTTGTATCATGGTTTTTTGATCATTTCCGACACTGTCAAATTTCATCCCCATGCCGTCATTTAGCTCGTAGTTATAGATGAAGCTGCCATCCTTGCACTCAGCACCCGTTAATGTGGTAATCTCGTCGACTCGCATCGGCGCACTCTTATTGATACCTTCCACGACCGCTTTGAGCTGAACATTATCGCAGCTTGGTGCTGCAAAAAGCGCCGCGAAAGCAAACGGAAGCAATAAAAACTTTTTCATAATTCTCTCCTTAAAAAATTTAGTAATGATATAAAAATTAATATTAATCGGTGCTTTAAATTTAGATCGAATTTTTGGTGCCGCGAATATGGAATTTTATGCAAGCAGGGCAGAGAATGTGAAAAATTTATTTACAAAATTTGGCTCCGAAAAGTGAAATTAGGCAGTATGTCAAGGTGAGGAATTTATCGGTTTGCCGAACTTAAATATGAGCTGCTAAGTTAAATTTCATAGCGCATTTTACGGAATTTAACTCAACTTACGATATTAATTCGATGTCTAGAGCACCAGCAAACTCGGTATCAAAAGGATTTAATGCCGCAGGCGGGATAAATCTTACAAGCAAGCGCGCATTTGAGTATTTTAAAGCCATGCTAATTATATCGCAGAGCTTAGGCGCGACGATCCGCAAGCGCGTGCTACAAGATCGCCGCGACAAATTTTACCACAAGACAGCGGGCAAAAATAATTGACCAGGTGCCGCTTATCACGCACAAAGGCGCAAGCGCGATTAGTTATCGTTGATTACGTCCAAAATCTCTCTAGCGTGCACGGCGTAATCATTCGCCATCGATTTTTGAAAGATCCCGCCGATCTGTGCGTATGAGCCCTGACCGCCGCCGAAAAACTCCTCCTCACCGAAGTTGCGCTCGTTTACGGCGATATTTTGATTGTAGATCGGCTTTCCGTTTTTAAACATTTTTAAACGTAGATTGTAGCGCACGTAGGGCTTTGCCGAAACGTCGATGCCGTCGGAGCTGTAAAAGCCAAAGCCGAACGAACTAAGCTCAGGTGCGATGACGAGTCCTTTGCCTTGCAGCGCTTTTTCGTCGCTCGTTACTTCGGCGCGCCTTAGATAGGTGCCGAAGAAGCGCTTTGCCTCGCCTGCGACGAACTCGCCGACATCGATTTTAAGCTCATCGTCTCTGCCTAGCTTCGAGCTTGCGGCGTAGCTTTTTGTCCCCATTAGCTCGCTAGGGATATAAATGAGCGCACTTTGCATGGCGTTAGTCGCGCTTATAGTGTCGTCAAACGGCGCCACATCGGCATTTTGATTAAACTGCGCTTCATATGCGCAACCGCTAAATAGCGCGCAAACTATTGCGGCTAGAAAGAAATTTTTCATTGTTTGCTCCATGTAAAAATTTTTGTAATTCTACCCCGCGGGTCTAAATTTTACGCTGAAACGGGCGGAATCGCTCTTTAATCCAAGCTAAAAAACCGCCTAAGTTTTCGCTTAAACGTGTCTTTTGGAATTTGCGTATCGCCGAAATCATCGCTCCAAATTTCGTTCTTGTCAGTAAATAGACCTTTATTCTGCGCCTGCGGCATAAAGACCACTTTATCCGTAACTTGGACGCCTTTTTGCTTAAAATACTCTAGTATCTCATCTAGATCTCGCCTAGAGTATATATTTATAAGAAAATAATTTCTGTTTTTAAACCTTAACACGATATTTTTGCGGATTAAGCCCAAAGGCTCATCCGCTCTTATCAGCATATAAATTTTAAACGGCAAGATAAATAATATGAAATTTATCGTATGATATAAAAACAATACAGCCTTTCCTATGTGTACCCCTATGGACGACTTTTTATACAGCTCGTATGACGAAAAATAGTGAAATCTACCGAAGCTATTGTATAGCCCCGATATAACACAAAAACTCGCCTTATCTATATCGCAGGCATTGCAAATTTTTATTACTTCCTCTTTCTTGACAAAATAAAAATCATTCAACGCCTGATTTAGTGATCCGGGCTTATCGTCGAAAGCATTTATATAGCTGATTTTATTATTTTCCAATAAAAAATACGCGGGGCTGCCCTTTCTTTTAATAGGCCAAAGTAGTGTAGCCGGCAACAATAAAAAGACCACTACGATAAACATAACTAAATCGGTACTAAAATGCGTGTAAAATTTCAAGTTTAACGGAGTAACTTCTAGATTGAATATTTTATATAAGCAACCGAGCGAAAGAAAAAGAACGATATTGTTTTGAAAGTAAACCGCTCTATCTATGATTTTGATCGGCTCTTTGTCGTAATCTCGCATAAAATTCCTTTTCGGTATGATTTTCGTATTTTATCGTCGTCTAGCTTTCGACGCGTTTAAAGATGCGGGGTATTTGCGGAGGCGCTTGCGGCGAGGCGAGTTGCGACAAACAGTGATCATCCTCACTAAACGGCGGACAATGTGAATCTTTGCGACTAATTATGGGGCTTTTCAGACACAGAGCGAGCTTGTTTGCGACTGCTTCGAGGACTACTGCGAGCATCGAGTGATCTCATCTGCGACTGCCGCGGACGGAATTTTGCTCGAAACCTAACCCCAATCTCGCCGCGAAATACTCGCGCAATATCCGCCTTTGCGCTTCGTTTACGTTTAGCCGTAGCCAGACATCCCGCGGGTTTAAATTCTACGCTGAAAACCGAAAAATTTCACGCCTTAATGTCGTAGCTGAAATTTTTCAAAAAATATATGCGCAAAGCCTCGCGCTCGGCGCGGCTAGGACGGATGCAAAAAAAATACTGCCGCGCCCGTATCGTCCTTGCCTCGCAGTAGCAAGCAGTCGCGCAGTCGTAGCCCCACTCGTCCGTCTAGCCTTCGCGCGACGACGAGCTTTGAAGCGATCAAAATCGCAAAAATGCCCGCCGCTGCATAGATCGCAGCCTCGGCAAAGCCGAATTTGATCGTCAAAAATACGCCCGCGATGTATGCGAAAAGAAGCAAGAATTTTAAAATTTCTTGCAGTTTCAAAAACCGCTCGTAGCTTAGAAACGGCACGCGAAACGTCCGCACGAAGCCAAGCGACGGCTCTATCAGATCGACGCATCCAAGCATAAGATCGTATTTGTCTAGCCCTCTGCGAAAGGATATTTTAAGCTCGTCAAATTCCACGCGCGCCGCCTCTTTGCTACCGCTTCGCAGATAAAGTAACGCCAAAAACATAAAAACGATCGTCAGACTAGGCTTGGCTTGCTGCGAGCGTAGCGGGCTATCCGTATAAAACAGCTCCTCCGATCCGCCGATGTCCAAAGAGATAAAAATGCAAAAAAACGCAAGGATCGCGACGGAGAAAATTTTATAAAATGTATCGTCGCAGATGAGGCTGAATTCGGGCTTTTGCATTAGTTTTTGTATAGCGGCGCGTCGGTGATTTTAAATCTAAATTTATTGCCCGCGCCGATAAATTTCACGAAGCTCGCTACGTCAAATCCCTGCTGCGGCGCGCTTAGCGGCGGCTTAGCAAGGATTTCGAAGCTTAGCCCCGCGTAGTTGAAAAACTTGCCGCAGCGCCGAAAGCCGTGTCTGCCGTAGAATTCTATGCGGCGTAGGCGCTGCGCGAGGTTGGGCGCGTCCTCGTGCGGCGGCTCGACGTCAAGGACGATTTGCGCGCGCGGATTTTGCGTGGCGATGAGTGCGAGCAGCCTTGAGCCGATCCCTAGCCCGCGAAATTTCGCATCGATGCCGAGGTAGGCCACGTAAAAAATCTCGCTTTCTCCGCCGCTTGGAATTTCGCTCTCATCGTAGCGCGAAATTTCGCTTTCTGCGGTACCTGACGAAATTTTGCCCTCTGCGGCGCTTGATAAAATTTCATCCCTTCTGACGCTTGATGAAATTTTGCCGCCCGCACCGCAAATCAAACGGTCCGCGTCGATTAAAATTTCGCTATCTGCGCTCGCGTTTAAAATTTCATCGCCGCTAAAAGGCTGCGTTTTTTGGCCTGCGATTTCGCCGCTCGCAACGCTAAAAAATTTTGCTTCTGAAAATTCCGCTTCGTCGCTTGAGATTTCATCCTCTGCGCCTTCAAATTCCGCGCCGCTATGGGCTTTGGATCTTAAAATTTTATCCGCATTTAATCGAGGCGGCGGCTGTTTGTGGTGAAAAACCGCGCGCTTGTAGGTTTGCTCGGTCCTATAGACGAAAAATCCCACCAGCTCCTCGCCGCTTAAATTTTGCGCCGCCGCGCTTGAATTTTTGCTTGCCTCCGCGCTGGGATTTTTACTTTCCAAGCTGGATTTTTCACACGTCGCACTGGATTTTTTATCCGCTGCGCCGCGATTTTCGGAACTCAAAGAGGCGAATTCTGTCGCGCCGCGATTATCTGCATCGGAATTTTTACCTGCAGCGCCATGATTTTGGCTCGCTTCGCTGCAATCCCGCTTTGCCGCGCATAAATTTTTGCTCACCGCCGCGTGATATTTATCGGGCGCGCCGCCGCCCATGGCGCTAAAATTCTCAAAAATCGCCGCGATTTCAAGCTGTCCTTTGCGCGACATTTTTAAGAAATTTTTTATGCTGATACGCTCGATTTCGGGGAACGCCGCGACGTTGATCGCCTCTATGCGCGCGATCAGCGCCGAGTCCTCGCCGATACGCTCAAGTCTCATTTGCCCTCCTTGTCGCGTAAATTTAAAGTTTGCCCGCCTAGCTCGCGGAAATTTCATCGCTCGCTCCTAAAATTTCATGAAATTTCGCAAAATTTAAAGGACCGCTCGTCTAAATTTAATCCTCGCCGTAAATTCGCTTCAAATTCCCCAGCGTCGCGCTCGCGTTTAGCAGCAGCGCATCGGCGATCGCCAGCCGTGCCATTGCGGTAGCTACGACGCTGCCGCGCACGGCGATACACGGATCGTGCCGCCCGCGCAGCTTACAGACCGCGTCCGCGCCGCTCACGTCCACGCTATGCTGCGCCATGAAAATGCTCGGAGTGGGCTTAAAATGCGTCGTTATCTCGATAGGCGCGCCGCTACTTATGCCGCCTAAGATCCCGCCTGCATTGTTGCTTACGAAATTTGCGCCGATATTGCCGCCGTTGGTGCGGATCGAATTTTTGCTAGCGCGCATAAAATCGTTGTTTTCGCTGCCTTTTAGCGTGCTTGCTTTCACTCCAGCGCCGATATGCACGGCCTTTACGCCGTTTATGCCCATCAGCGCGCCCGCAAGCGCCGCGTCCAGCTTGTTATACAGCGGCTCGCCGAGCCCCGCAGGCACGCCCGTGACGCGCGTTAGCACGCAGCCGCCGATACTATCGCCCGCATTTTTGACGCTTAGGATTAGCTCCTTTTGCGCGCCTTCTACGGCGGGATCGAGCGCAAAAATTTCACTGTTTTGCGCAAAGTCGAAGTCTAAATTTCCCGCGTAAATTTCGCCCACGCCGCAAACCCCGCTTTTTACGGAAATTTTAAAGTGATTTAGCAGGATTTGCGCAAGCGCCCCCGCAGCTACGCGCACGGCAGTTTCGCGCGCGCTTGCCCGCCCGCCGCCTCGGTAATCGCGCAGTCCGTATTTGGCAAAATATGTAAAATCGGCGTGTGCGGGGCGGAAAACATCCTTTAGATTTTCGTAGTCCTTTGAGTGCTGGTTTGCGTTGCGGATGATAAATCCGATCGGCGCGCCGGTGCTGCGGCCATCAAAAATTCCGCTTAAAATTTCGATCTCGTCGGCTTCTTTGCGCGGCGTAGCGTATCTGCCGCCCGGTTTGCGGCGGTCAAGCTCGCTTTGGATGTTTGAAGGCTCAATCTCCACGCCAGCCGGAAAGCCGTCCAAAACGCCGCCGATCGCCGCGCCGTGACTCTCACCGAAGGTGCTAAGGCGCAATCGCTCGCCGAAAGTATTCATAGCGCGCCTCCTTGATCGCCGCCGCCTTGTCTATCTGTATCACGCCCGTTTCGCTCATTGCTTTTTTTAGCACTCGGCGTGCTACCTCGATTATTATGCTCGCCCTTTTTGCTATCCCGCGCCCGTCCGTCGCCGCCTCGTGAGCCTTTTTTGCCGTCCTGGGCGCAGTTCGCGTCGCTTTGTGCGTCACTGGCGCATGCTGTTTGCTCGCCATTTTGCGCGCTAGTGCCGTGCGAGGCGCCGTTTTGTAAAAGCTCGATCGCGATTTGCGCGCATTTTTGCTCGGCCTCTTTTTTGCTAGCTCCCACGGCGGAGGAGAGCCGCTTGCCGCCTACGAGCGCCGCCATTTCGAAGCTTTTTTTATGATCGGGGCCGCTTGAGCCTAAAAGGATATATTCGGGCGTGACGCCAA
The DNA here is from genome assembly GCA_963528045.1 of uncultured Campylobacter sp. Taxonomy (GTDB): domain Bacteria; phylum Campylobacterota; class Campylobacteria; order Campylobacterales; family Campylobacteraceae; genus Campylobacter_B. The sequence goes on from CAURUA010000035.1 coordinate 13,211, forward strand.
ATTTTGCCTGCGTAAGCTCTTGCAGCGCGGTTTTGTAGTCTTTAACGAGCTCGTTAAAGCTGATGCGCGGATAGAGGATTTCTAAGATTGCAATCGCGATGCGGGCGGTGTTTTGCAGCCCGCTCTCAAGATAGACGGCGCCCATTATCGCCTCAAAGGCGTCCGAAAGCAGCGATGGCTTCTCGCGTCCGCCGTTACGCTCTTCGGACAGCGACATATTCAGATTCTCGCCGATGCCCAAAAATTTTGCAAATTTAGAGAAGCTACTTTCGTTCACGAGTGCGGCGCGCAGCTTGCTCAGATCGCCTTCGTCGCTGCTAAATTTTTTGAAAAGATACTCGCCCACGATCAGATCCATCACCGCATCGCCTAAAAATTCCAGCCTCTCGTTGTTGTGCCCGTTTTTGGCGCTTTTGTGCGTAAGAGCGATCTTGAGGTGGGCCTGGTTCTTAAATTTATAGCCCAGTTTTTCTTGCAGTTTTTCTAAATTTTGCATCTTTGCCCTTTATTATAAAATTTTACTAAATCAGCGGCGGCTCGCACGCAAACGGCATCCGGTGCGAACAAAACCTGCACAAACGAAACGAATAAGTGCAGGTATAGCCCGCGCTAAATTTGCACCAACGCGACGAATGAAACGTGCTAGCGCCAATCTGCGACGAATAAAATTTAAACGTGCCCGCTAATTCTAACGCAAACCGCGCCGAAGCTCGCTCGCCGTAAATTTAATCTTCGCCAAAAAACGCGCCTGCCCTCAAATACAAAAGCCCGATTGCGTAAGCAAACGCACTAAAATCGGCTTCGGGCAGTAAAATTTACGCCGAAGCGGCTCTGCGTGCAAAGCAAATGCGGGCAAATCCATGCTCAATCCGCGCAATCGCAAGCTTCGCCGCAGAATTTTAGCCCTTTATCGCTTCCGCCGCCGCGCGAGCCATAGCGTCGCACTCCTCGTTTTGCGGATGACCCGCATGCCCCTTGACCCACGAGGCTTTGATCTCGTGAGGTGCTGCCGCCGCAAGGTATCTGCGCCACAGATCTGCGTTTTTTTTGCCCTTAAAATCGGTAGCGACCCACTTTGCGAGCCAGGAGCTTATCGCCTTAACGACATATTCGCTATCGGTAAAAAGCTCGACGCGGCAGGGCTGCTTAAGCGCGCTAAGCCCCATTATAGCGGCGGTTAGCTCCATTTGATTATTTGTCGTCATCGCCTCTGCGCCGCTTGCCTTTTTTATCGCGTCGCCGTATTGCAGTATGTAAGCCCAGCCGCCCGCTCCAGGGTTTCCAAGGCAGCTGCCGTCGCTAAAAAGTTTGACCGATTTCACCGGTTTTCTCCGAAATTTGCGCTCTGATCTCCATGCTGCCTAGCTCGTAACAGACCGGGCAGCGGTGCGAGAAAAGCCCCACCGAGCTTTTGCACTTCGCGCAGGTGTAGCTAAAGCTAAGCCCCGCGTCCTCAAAGCCCGCGTCCTTCATAGCCATAAGCGCGTTGATCTCAAAAATTTTACTCGCGCTCCGCGGCTTTTGATCGCTTCTTCCGAGCGCATAAAAAAGCGCGTTGTACTCCGCATCCTGCGTATTTACCGCCGCAGGGAAATCATAGATCAGATCGATAGCCTGCTCGATCGGCGGGAAGCGGTCAAAGCCCTCCATAGGCTCTTTGTTTTTGATAAAAAGCTCCATGCAAAACCGCCCCGCGCCTTTGAAGTTTAGCTTTGAAATTTTAGCGATCTTCTTGTTAAACGGCGTATTTGCGTCGTTTGCGATGATCTGGGCGCGCTCGAACTGGCTTTGAGCATATACTTCGGCGTCCTGTTCGCGCAGCGCGTCAAGCACTTCAAGCGCCTCATTAAAGCGCTTCAGCCGCTCATAAATCACCGTAAGATGCGTAAGGGCCTCTTTGTTTCTCGGGCGCAGCTTCAGCGCCTGCAAAAACACCTCTTCGGCGCGCCCTAAAAAGCCCGCTTTGAAATATACGATACCGAGATTGGTGAGGATAAACTCCCTCTGCACGCCGCCACTAGCCTTGCCTAGCGCGATTAGATAAATTTCTATCGCGCGCTCGAAGTCGCCGCTTTTGACGAAAGAGCTAGCCAAAATTCCAAGCGTCGGGATGTCTATTTGCGGGCTTGCTAAAAGCTGTCTGTGCTCGGTGCTAAGCGCGTCTAGGGTGTCAAATTTTTTGATAAAATTCTCTAAGCTCTGCCTCTCGTTTTTTTTAGAAAAAACTCCCCAAATGTAGCTTAGAATCGACACTAGCAAGATTATGCTTATTAGCATGATAAGCCCGAAAATCGGGTCGCGATCGTCTAAGAAAAAATTATCCAAATCAAACCTCGTCGCAAAAATAAAGGGCAATTATAGCAAAGTGCGGGTATAATTTCGCTTATGATTAAAAACGAAAGCATAGAAAATCTGCTGGCCACCGTAGATATCGTAGACGTCGTAGAAAAATATGTCCCGCTTAAGCGCAGCGGCGCAAATTTCGTGGGCGTCTGCCCATTCCACGACGATTCGCATCCGAGCATGAGCGTGAGCTCCAAGCTTGGAATTTTTCACTGCTTTTCGTGCAAGGCCGGCGGCAACGCGATTAAATTTATCCAAGATTACGAAAAGATAAGCTTTCCCGAAGCGGTCGAAAAGCTTGCGGGGATGTATAATTTCGCGCTGCAATACACCGGCGCTAAAGTCCAGGAGCGCAGCGAAGAGAAGAAGGTGCTCGGGATTTTAAACGCCTACTACCAAAGCTGCCTTTATCAAAACCCCGCCGCCGTAAAATACCTGCACGAGCGTGGCCTAAGCGATGCGACTATTCGCAAATTCGGCCTTGGCTATGCTGGAGCTAGCGCGCAGACGATCAGGGTTTTGCAAAACGAAGAAATTCCGCCGCAAGACGCGCTAAATGCGGGCGCGGTGAAGCAAAACGAGCGCGGGCTTTATGCTAGCTTTATCGAGCGCATTACCTTTCCGATCTACAACCACGCAAGCAAGCTCGTGGGCTTCGGCGGCCGCACGATAAGCGGCAACCCAGCCAAATACGTCAATTCGCCACAGTGCGCGCTGTTTGATAAATCTAAAATTTTCTACGCATTCGATCTTGCGAAAAAAAGCGCGATCGCTAAAAAAACCCTCATCATCACCGAGGGCTACATGGACGTCATCATGCTGCATCAAGCGGGCATCGACAACGCCGTAGCGGTGCTCGGCACGGCGCTGACGCCCGCTCATCTGCCGCTTATAAAGCGCGCGGAGCTTAACGTCGTGCTTAGCTTCGACGGCGATGCTGCGGGCATCAATGCGGCGATAAAGTCGGCGCGGCTTTTGTGTCTGAACAAGATCGACTCAAGCGTCGCTATAATCGGCGGCGGTGCCGATCCTGCGGATATGATAGTCGCAGGCAAGGTGCGCGAGCTAGAGCAAATTTATGCTAGCGGCATGGAGAGCGGGGAGTTTCTGATCCGAAGAATCGCCAAAAAATACGACCTCGCTCGGCCCGTGCAAAAAGAAGCGGCGCTAAATGAGATCAAAGAATTTACCGCAGCGCTCGGCCCCGTGCTCGCCGAGTCCTATCAGAGCCTAGTGGCGCAAATTTTAAACGTCTCGCCCGGCTCGTTTAATTTAGCAAGCGGCGGTAAAAATTTCGGCGCGGGCTTTGAGGGGCGAAATTTTAACGATAGCGGGAATTTTGCCTCTCGCGATTTCGGCGCTTACGGAGGGCACGGCGCAGACGGCAGGGGCGGCGCGAGCGAGGGCTTAAACGGCGGAAATTTTAATCGTTCGCAAAACACGGCGCGCTACGAGAGCTCCGCGCCGCCTGCGGCTTCGGCGAGGAGTGGGCGGACGCTACTGCGCCGCAAGGAGATCGCGGAGCTTCAGATTATAAAATCGATGCTGCTCGATGGCGAGATGGCAGAGCTTGGGCTCGGCTGCTTGGAGCGGCGCGATTTTCGCATGCACGGCGATATTTTTGAGGCCTTTTTGGCTTTCGCTCGCAGCGGCGGGAATTTTAAAAATTTCATCGCGGGCGAGGACGGCAATGTAGACAGCGCTTCCGAAAATTTTACTGCAGGCGGCGCGGGAGAAAATTTTATCCAGGGCGAGAGCGTAAATTTAAAAAGTAGCGTGAATTCTAGGGAGCAAAATTTTATCGGGCAAGCCTCCGCGGGTGCCGTAAATTTAAAAGACTCCTCCGCGCAGCAGGGCGCAAACGGCGGCGAGAAGCAAGAGGGTGCAAATCAAGACGTAAACAACGGCGCAAAGCAAGACGAAAAGAAAGCCGCCGCTCAAAATATTCAAAACGCTCGAAGTGTCCAAAATACTCAAAACGTCGAAGCCGAAGCCCGCGAAAATCTGCGCGCGCTTGCGCTGGACGATGAAATTTTGCCTATCGGCGGCGCGGCGCTTTTTAACGACGCATGCAAAATTTTACGCCGCAACGCCCTGCAAGATCTGATGCAAAAGCTCAAAAACTCCGACGCGCCCGACAAGATCGAGCGGATCTTGGAGTATCAAAAAAAGATCAATCAACTCAAGTAAAGGAACGAAATGAAGGCATTGGCGCTCTTTAGCGGCGGGCTTGACTCCATGCTCGCGGTCAAACTCATCGTCTCGCAAGGCATCGAGGTGCTCGCGCTGAATATGGATATCGGATTTAGCGGCAAGGACGACAAGAGCGAGATCATGCGCCGCAGAGCCGCAGCCGCGGGAGCGGATTTTAAAAGCGTCGATATCAGAAGCGAATATCTGCGGCAGGTGCTTTTCGAGCCCAAATACGGCTACGGCAAGCACTTCAACCCCTGCATCGACTGCCACGGATATATGTTTAAGACCGCGCTTGCGATGCTACAAAGCGAAGGGGCGAGTTTCATCATCACGGGCGAGGTGCTCGGACAGCGCCCGATGAGCCAGCGCGCGCAAGCTCTAGCTCAGGTCGGCGGGCTTAGCGGCGATGAGGAGGGGCTGATCCTGCGTCCGCTGTGCGCGAAGCTGCTACCGCCCACGACGCCCGAGATCAAGGGCTGGGTTGATAGGAGCGCGCTGCTTGACATCAGCGGGCGCGGGCGGGCTAGACAGATGCAGCTGGCGGCGGAGTTTGGCTTTGAGGATTACGAAACGCCGGCGGGAGGCTGTCTGCTAACCGTGCAGAGCTTCAGCGAGCGGATCAAGGATGCGGTAAAATTTGAAAAGATCGAAACGCCCGCGGACGCTGAAATTTTAAAATTCGGGCGTCATCTGCGCCTGCCAGGCGGCGCCAAGCTTATAATCGGGCGGGATGAGAGCGACAACAAAAAACTTGCCGCAGTGCAAAATCCGAAATTTAGTGAGATAAAATTTAAAGATGACGTCGTGGGCGCGCTAAGCCTGCTAAGCAAGGGCGCGAGCGAGGCGGATAGAGAGCTTGCGGCGAGGCTGGCGCTAACATACGCCAAAACGGACGTCGCGCGCCGCTACGCCCTGCTCATAGAGGGCAGCGAGCTGAGCGCAAGCCCATTTGAGAGCAAGGATGCCGCCCGCGAGTATTTTGTATAAAATCTAAACCCGCCATCCAAGTTGTATTTGATAGGCGTAAAAATGATACATAAGCGCAAGAAGCTGCGATGGCAGATACAAGAGTAAAATTTAAAACGGCGATGTCTGAAAAACGAGCCGAAAATGCTGCGACGGCAGGCTAAATTTAACCGCCGCGAGCGCTAAATTTAAACAAATTTTATAAATTTAAGGAGCGTTTATGGAGTATTTCAAGCCGTTTTTCGTAAAGATCGCAGGGCGTGCCAGAGATGACGATCACACGAGCGCGCACGATCAGATCATCGCGCCGCTACTGAAAAACGCGCTCGCCGCCTACGTCTATAACGGGCGCAAAGATAGTATCGTGGGGGCTTTCGGTAGCGTGGAGCACCCGCTAAACTTGAGCAACTTTAGTTTTCTCGTGCGCGAGCGGGGCAAATTTCGCCTCGATCTCTCGCGCGAATGCGTAAACGGCACCGAGATATTTTGGAACGCCTGCAGCTTTAGGCGCGGCTCGGTTATTATTTTGCTCGAAGGAGAGTTTGATCTGGCGCCTATTTTGCGCCGCTGCGCCGAGATAAGTATAGACGAAACGCCAAATATGGGCAACAGCCCTGCAGCGACCAAGCTTGCTAAGCGCGCGATGAGCGAAGGGCGGATCGCCGTGCTTTTTAGCGCATCAAATGGGATAGAGTGGATGGATATCTACGCTCCTGAGGCGGTGCAGGCTAAAATTTTAAAACTTGCGGATGAGATAAACGGGGATGAAATTTAAAAATTTAAAAACCAAGTTCCGCATTAAATTTCACGCCGCATGAGCATTATGCGCTCCTGTGCGCGCAGGCAAAAGTAGAGGTCGCGAAAATAGGTCTCGCCCTGCTTGCGATTTTAATTTATAACTCTTTCGTCGCGAGCGATAAAATTTACGGCGGCAGATATGAAATTTAAAGCAGGATATTTGCCGAAGTAGCGCTGTTTATGGATAATTTAGATCGTGTTGCGCTTCGGATAAATTTTAAAAATCCCGCACCGCATCAAACCGCTCCTGCGTTTTGCTCTGCGGTATCTCAAAACGCGCATTATCAGCTATCTGGCGTACCGCCACATAAGCGTCCTCGCGCTCGGGCGTCTCGATATCCGGGGTAGCTTATTTATCGCGCCCACGAGCTCCTCTATGACCGCCCTTGCTTCGCGCTCGCAGCTTGCTTTTTTGACCGCTTTTAGCGCAGTTTTATAGGCCCTCATCGCGGCTTTGCCGTTTTTGCCCTCCCAGTTTGTAAAGGGGATATTAAATTCGCTCTCAAACCACGCCTTTTTACGCAGCTGCGCGACGACGGCGTACTCAAACTCTCGCGTTCTAGTAAGCGCGACAAGCTCCTTTTTGAGCGCCTTGCTTGCGTCTCGCTCGACATTCCACGCGATAAAATAATTAAGCCCGCTCCACGAGCTAGGCGGCCCGCTTAAATCAGGGCAGTATCTTATCTGGATGGAATTTAATCCCTCAAGCTCGCTAAGGGCGCGCAGGTTGCAGACGGCGCCGTTTAGGCTGATGCTTTTTAGCGCGAGAAACTGCAACAAACTCTCGCAATCAAATGGCTTGCCGCAAACGGGCGCGTCTATTTCTATGCGCTCTATGCCTGCTAGCGCCGCAAACACCGCTAGCTTAAACGGCTCCGCGCCCTCGGCGTCATCCTCGCGAAAGCAAAAGGAAACGTCTTTAAGCCCGCTCGCGTTCTCGATCGTAAAATTTTCCGCCTGACCGTAAAATTCCGCCTTGCGCGTATCTGCGCCGAGTCGAACGCAAATTTTAAAGCGATCGCAGTCTAGGCTTAGGCGGCGGATGTGAGCCTTGCTAAGATCCAGCGAGACGTCTTTTTGCGGCGCCCAGAAAAAGCTCTCTATCTCACGCTCCCGCGACCACTGCGCAAAACTCGCGTCGTTGCCCGCGTAGTAGAAGAACCTGGGCCAATGCCCGCCGGCCGGTATTTGCATGCCGTCAAATGCGCTCCACGAAATGGGCGTATCCGCATCTACATAGGCATCGGCATCGCCGTAGCCCTTAGGCGCGATACTAAAGCTGCCTTGCCCCGCGTGGATATCCACCTCATGGCTTTTCGCCCGTTAGCGAAATATAAAATTTACCTTCGTTTTTTGTCATGATCTATCCTTTTATCTGCCTTTTGCAAGCGGTGCGTCGCGTCTGCAAAGCAGAACCGCTAGCCTGCAAGCGAGCATTGCGCTAAATAGCCCTCCCGCACCCGTCATCTCCGCTTTCTTGCCAAAAGATAAAACAAAATGATCGCCGTCAAAACCGCCGCGATTGCGGCGTAAATTTTACCCATGCCGCCGTAGCTTTTGGAGCTATCGCTTAAATACAGATTTATTATCGCGCCGTTGTCTGTCGAAATTTCAAGCTTCGCGCCCTTTGCGCCGTTTAACTTGACTCGCAGCATATTCGCTGCGGGGCTTGAAATCTCGGGCTTATCCATAAAAGAGTAGCTGGTTTTGTAGCTTTTCATCAAATCGTTGCAGTCTTTGGGGGCTACGAATATATCGTAAAACG
>CAURUA010000036.1:0-20986 GCA_963528045.1 uncultured Campylobacter sp.
GCCTAGATCATCTTTCCGACGAGTTTTTCTTTAAATTCTTTATAAATTTCAGGCCCCGCGTGTTTGTATTCGCTCGTCAGTTTGTTGTGAAATTCCGCCATATCGCCGCCGCTTTCGCGGTAGAGCTTGATCGCGTTTCGCCTTACGGCGCCGTCTTTTAGGTCGCTATCGTAGGCGATGCTCGCGTATCGCGTCCGCGCGCCGTCTTTGATCTCGCGGTAGGCCTCGCAGCCCTTGGCTCTGCCGAGTTTTGCGACGCACGCGGCATAGAGGGCTTGCAGGCTCACGCACTGGGGTATCAGCGCCTCCGCCGCGGCAATGTCCGCTTTGGCGATTTTAGAATTTGCAGCTTTTTGTTCCTGTTGTGAAGCCTTCGGCTCCTGCTTCGCGGCTTTTGTCCCTTGCTTTTGGGGTTTTGGCTCTTGCTTAGTAGCTTTTGGTTCCGCTTTTTGGGTTTTTTTCTCCGCCGCACCGCTTGTTTTGCTTTGTTTTGTGCCCGCTCCTGCGGCATGCGAGGTTAGACTGATCTTTTCAAATTTCGGATTTTTGCGGTAGTTTAGATTGTTAAAAAATTCTATCACGTCGTCGTAAAATTTATCGTTGCTGACGATGCCGATCTTGCCCTCCTGCCCGCAGAGCTTGCCCATCAAAAACACGATGATCTTATCGGCGAAGTCCTTTCTTTGCTTGCCGATCGTAAAAACCTCGCCTATGCTAACGCCCATCTTCGATAGGCGCGCAAGGGTTAAGGCGCCAATTTTTTTGGCGGTGTTGGAGACGATATTTAGTTCATCGCCCTCTTTGAGATTTACGACGTCGAAGATATTATCGACATCGATATTTTCGTCGTCTATGATAAAGTGCGTCAAAGTTTTTCCTTTAAATTAAATTTCAATGCCCGCGCTCGCGCAAATTTCATCTCTAAAGTGCGCGAAAGGCTTCATCGCGGGCTGGTTTTGCAGATGCTCGCCGATGGGCTTTTGCATCCACGCCATATCGTACCAGCGGCCGAATTTATAGGCGCAGCGCTGAAATATGCCGACGAAGCGAAAGCCCATGCGCTCGTGAAACCGCACGCTCGCGTCGTTTAGATATTCGTCATCTCCGCAAGCGATGCAAGCGTTCATGTTTGCGATGTTTTGAGCCCTGAGCGCACGCTGTAGCGCTCCGTATAGCAGCCTGCCGATACCAAGAGCGCGCACGTTTTGCGATACGTAAACCGAGCTCTCCGCCGACCAATCGTATGCCGCGCGCTCTTTGAAAGCCGAAGCGTAGGCGTAGCCGAGGATTTGTCCGTGTTTTAAATTTACGCCGCCTTGTTTTGCCGAGACGATTAAATTTGCGCTATTTTGCTTCGCCGCACCACTTGCGCAATTTCGCGCCTCGTCTGCGGGCAAAATTTCACTCCCTGCGCCTGCCGCGCTCGCAGAAATTTTAAAATTTTCATTCCGTTCATCGCCCGTGCATGCCGCCTCGTCGCTTACGTAAGCGAGCAGGTAGGGGTATCTTTGCAGCGTCTGCTCGATGCGCCCCGCAAATTCCGCGGCGCTAGGCACGTCATATTCGAAGCTTATCGCCGTTTGCTTTACGTAGGGCGCGTAAATTTCAAGCAGCGCATCCGCATCTTGCGGCGTTGCGAGCCGCAGTTTTATTAGCACCCGATCTCCTTTAAATTTAGCCGTTTTTGCATAATTTCGGTTTTAAGCTTATCTAAATTTGCCGCCGTGTTTCGGCTTTTAATTCGGGTTAAAATTTCATCTCGCGCGCAAAAAGGCTAAATTTCAGAGACCTGTTTGAGCGCGTAAATTTTAAAATTTAACCCGCGTCTTTTATTCGCCGAAAAGCCTCCAAAACTCAGGTGCAAATTTCGTCGGCGCAAATTCTATGATTTCGTATTTTGCGACGCCGTTTTGGAAGAACGGATCTTGCGCGATGATCTCATCAAGCTCCGTGCGGTCTTTGGCGTTGATTAAGATGATGCCACCCGTGCGAGGGACTTTGCGCCCCGAGCAGATAAATTTATCGGCCGCATAAAATCGGTCTAAAAACGCGTTGTGCTCGTTGATAAAGCGATCGATTTCGCTAATTTCTTTAACGTAAGTGAGGTTTGCAATAAACATTTTGATCCTTTGTGAGATTTGAAGCGCGATTTTAGCATAAAATTCCAACGGATAAAATTCCCATTGGAATTTTCGCACGCTACGTTATAAAAAATATCGGCGAAATTCCGATTATCGCGCAGCCAAGCGCTGCGTAGCGAAGCTTTATCGCAGCAAGCGCGCAGATGTTTGCGAGCGCGAAAAGAAGCGGCGGAATTTGCGCTTGAAAGCTTGGCAAAGTAAAATTTAAAAACGCAAGCAGCGGCGTATCGAGCGCGCCGCCGAGCCCGAATAGATGCAAAAAGATGCTCAGCGGATAAAAGATTACAAACACGTATCCCAGAGGCATGACGCTAAGCTGCTGCAGCGAAGCGGTCGGGAAGAAATAATAGACCGCTACGTTCATGCTGAGCCAAACGTAGAGGTTGAAAAGTATGACGTTCTGCCAGAGCTTAAATTTAGGCGCGAAGTGGTGCAGGTAGAGGAAGATATACAGCACGCCGAGGCAGGAGAAATAAAATCCGATCGAAAAGGCCAGGTGCGGGAAAAACGCGAGCAGAAGCGCGATCGTTAGGAAGAGATTCGTAAATTTAAGTACGTAGAAATTTCTCATCGCAAGGTAAAACCCCACGCAGCACATCGCAAGCGAGCGCAGAAAGCTCGGCGTAAAATCAAGCACGAAGAGATACCCGCTCATCAGCACAATCACAAAGACGCTAAGATCGCGCTTAGCGCTGCGATACGGAAAGTAGCGATCCTGAAAATAGCGGTAGATCGGCATTGCGAGCAGAAAGACCGTGCTAAAGATAATGCCCAGATGAAAGCCGCTGATCGAAATGATGTGCGCTATGCCCCAGTTCGTCACGCTAGCGCGCAGCGGTTTTGAAATTTCGGTCGCAAAATACAGCGCAGAGTAAAGATCCGCCGTCATCTCATCTTTGTGTTGGGCTCGGACGAACTCTATGGCGCGCCATTTTGCCCCGGAGGGCGCGGCCTCGGCTGAAATTTTAAAATTTGGCGCGTAAAAGCGCTGCTTTAAAAAATCTAAAAATTTTACGTTTTTGGTTACGATGCCGATATTTACGCGTGCGAAGCGGTGAAATTCCCGCTCGAGCCCGGCAGTCGTATAGAGAGTGAAATCCGCCGTTTTGAGCTTTAGCACCGTGTAGGTGCGGCCGCGCTCGTTCGTTTTGGCGTAGGCGTTTAAAATTTGCGCGTCGTAAAAAGCGTAGTTTTTCGCGCGAAATTCTTTGAGCTCATAAAATTTCACGCCTAAGTTTATCGATAAAATTCCAAACAGAATAAGCAGAAAGTATAAAATTTCGCGTTTAGAGTAAAAGAGTTGAAGCTTCACGGGCGGTATTTAAGTTCGCGCATGCGGTAGAATTTTAAAAGCTCGCACGCGGCGAAATTTTAAAATTCCAAGGCTCTGTAGCCGTGCCGTCTCGTAAAACCGGGCGGCGCGGCATAAAATAAGCCCGTCTTAGCACGAATAATTCGTCGCAAACTCAAACGGCGTAGGGCGCGCCTCGTAAGGCCAAACCTGAGTTTCAAATTTAAAATGCTGATAGGTCTCGATGAAAAGCTCGCTCATTATCGGGCGTAGATACTCATTATCGCGGATTACCGCTTCTAGACTGCCGCGAAGCGTGTGCGGAAGCTGCTCGATACCGCGCTCGCGGATCTCATCTAGGTGCAGCTTGAATAAATTCTCATCCATCGGTCCTACCGGCTCGGTTTTGTTTTTGATACCGTCGATGCCCGCCATAAGCATCGCCGCAAACGCCAAATACGGGCATGCGGTGCTATCGGGGAAGCGCATCTCCGCACGCACCGAGTGCTCGCCGCTGCCGTAAGGGATGCGGATCGAAGCGGAGCGGTTTTGGCTCGAATAAGTTAGAATGGACGGCGCCTCGAAGCCGGGTATCAGGCGCTTGTAGCTGTTGGTGCTCGGGTTCGTAAACGCCGCGACGCTGCGCGCATGCTTTAGCACGCCGCCGATATACCACCTCGCCGCGTCGCTTAAATTTGCGTAGTTGCCCTTTTTATAAAAGGTATTTTTGCCCTTTTTCCAGATCGATTGATGCACGTGCATTCCGCTGCCGTTATCGCCGTAGAGCGGCTTCGGCATAAAGGTCGCGGTCTTGCCGTTTAGGTGCGCGACCATCTTTACTACGTATTTGTATTTTTGCACGTTGTCGGCGGCCTCGACGAGAGTGCCGTATTTAACGCCGATCTCGCCTTGTCCTTGCGCTACTTCGTGGTGGCAGATGAAGGTCTCAAGCCCGATCTGCTCAAGCACTTTTAGCATTTCGGCGCGTAGATCGACCATCGAATCGACGGGCTGGACTGGGAAGTAGCCGCCCTTTACGCCCGGGCGGTGACCGCTATTAAAGCCGTCTTTGTAGTTTTTGCCGCTGTTCCAATGCCCCTCCTCGGTATCTACCTTAAACATCGCGCAGTTCATATCGTCGATGATCTTCACGTCGTCGAAAACGAAAAACTCATTCTCCGGCCCGAAGTAGCAGGTATCTCCAAGACCCGTGGTTTGCAGAAACTGCTCGGCTTTTTTAGCGATCGAGCGCGGGCATTTTTCATAAAGCTCGTTTTTGTAGATATCATAAACGTCGCAGATGACGATGATCGTAACGTCCGCGGTGAACGGATCCAAAAATGCCGTTTGCACGTCGGGCTTTAGCATCATATCGGATTTATCGATCGGCTGCCACGCCGCTACCGAGCTCGCGTCGAATGGAATTCCGTCGGCGAAGTCCTTCGGCAGGCGCTTGTAGTTGTAAGCGACGTGGTGCCAGGTGCCTTTTAGATCGGTAAATCGAAAATCGACGAACTCGACCTCGTTTTCATCGCAAAATTTAAAAAATTCCTTCACGTCATTAACAAATTTTCCCATATTTTTTCCTTTTTCCGCCCGTGTTCGGGCTAAATTTAACGGCGGATTTTAACATTATTTAGTTGAAATTCGACTTTATCTGCGCCGTTTTGCGCGCCGCGATTTTTAAAATTTTGCACCGTCGAAAATTTTAAAATTTTAAAATTTCTCGCCGTCCGCGCCTTTTAAATTTAGCAGAGAGCGGCTACCGTAAATTTACGCTAGATTTACGAACTGCCGTTCGCGATTTTTGAAAACGGCGATCTTATCGTAGCCAAACTCGCGCGCTTTGGCGTAAATTTTATCGTAGTTTAGCGCTACTTGGGCAACCGAGTGCGCATCCGAGCTAAGCGTGATCGGCACGTCCGCATCCGCAAGCACCTCTAAAAGCGCGTCGCTTGGATAAATTTCATTCGCGGGCTTGCGAAGCCCCGCGGAGTTTAGCTCCACGACGATACCGCTTTTTTTGATCGCGTTTATCGCGCCGCCCGCCAAAACTCGAATATCTTTTTTCGGAGTAAATTTAAAAATTTTAATCAGATCCATGTGTCCTAAAATGTCGAATTTGCCGCTTTTGCACAGCGCGCAGATCAGCGCAAAGTATTCGCGATAAACGTCGTCTATTTCGCGCCCGCTCCACTGATCTAAAAATTCCTCGTTATCAAAGCCCCAGTTGTTTAAAAAATGCACCGAACCGATGAGATAATCAACCTCGCGCGCGAAAATCCGCTCATCCATTAGCTCCCGTTTCGTCATAAAATCGACCTCGTATCCCAGCCGCACGTCGATCCGCCCGTTAAACTCATCTCGCAGATCCCTAATCATCCGCTCGTAAAGCTCCATCTGCTCGAAGCTCATTCGGTATTTTTGATCGAAGTTCATCGGCGCGTGATCCGCGAAGCCGAAAATTTCTATGCCTTGTGCGATCGCCGCCTCCAAATACTGTCGCGGCTCGCCGCTAGCGTGGTTGCAAAGATAGGTGTGGTTATGTAGATCGGCTCGCATCAACTGCTCCTTAAATAAAATTTTGGCTAAATTGTAGTAAAATCGCGCTTAAAAAATCACTAGGAATATATTTGAAAAAACCCGAACTCTTAGCTCCTGCTGGAAATTTAACGAAACTAAAAATCGCCCTAGCTTACGGCGCGGACGCGGTGTATGCAAGCACGGGCTCATTTTCGCTGCGCCAGCGAAGCGCGAAGGAATTTAGCAAGGAGAGCTTCGCGCAGGGCGTCGCATACGCGCACGAGCGCGGCAAGAAGCTCTACGCGACCGTAAACGGCTTTGCGACCAACGGCCAGCTAGGAAACATCGAAAGGCATCTGGAATTTCTTCGCGATCTGCGCGTGGATGGAATTTTAATCGCCACTTTAGGCGTCGCGAGCCTCGCGCGAGCAGTAGCGCCGCAAATCCCGATCCACGTCTCTACTCAAGCTAATGTGCTAAATTATCTCGACGCTCAGGTTTGGGCGGAGCTGGGCGCCGTTCGCATCGTCGCGGCGCGGGAGATGACGCTCAAAGACGCCGTGCAGATCAAAGATAAAATTCCAAATTTAGAGATTGAAATTTTCGTGCACGGCTCGATGTGTTTCGCATATAGCGGGCGCTGTCTTGTTAGCGCGGTGCAAAGCGGACGCTTCAGCAACCGCGGAAGCTGCGCGAACGACTGTAGATTTAACTATGAGCTTTACGCTAAAAATCCCGAAACGAGTGCGCTTTTCCGCTTGCAAGAGCGTGAAGGGGAGGGCACTTTCGTAATGAACGCGAAGGATCTTAGCCTCATTTCGCACGTGCAAAAGATCATGCAAACGGGCGCGATCGACAGCTTCAAAATCGAAGGACGCACCAAGAGCGAATACTACGTCGCGTGTGCTACGAACGCTTACCGCGCGGCGATCGACGATGCCGCGAGCGATAAATTTGAGGTTCGTGTTTACGAGCGCGAGATTGCGACGCTTAAAAACCGCGGCTTTAGCGACGGATATTTGATAAAGCGCCCGTACGAGCGAGAGGATACGCAAAATTTAGACCGCAGCATCGAGCTTGGCACGCATCAGGTTTGCGCGATCTCGCAGGACGGCGAGTTTATAAGCGTCAAAGATAAAATTTTACCCGGCGTTTCGTATGAAATTTTCGCTCCGCGCGGTTTTGAAATTTGCCCCTGCGATAATGAAATCGGCGAAATTTTTGAGCTTGACGGTAAGCCATATTTGAAATTTAAGAAGCTGCAAAGCCGCAGCGGTAAGGAATTTAGCGAGATTCACAGCGGCAATCTAAATGAGATTAAGCTGCCTGCGAAGCTCGCGGAGTTTTGCTTTTTAAGAAAGGAGATGGAATGAAATTTGTTTCTATAATAATGGGCTCAAAGAGCGATTACGAGGTCGTTTACGAGGCGGCTAAAATTTTAAATGAATTCGGCGCGCCGTACGAGATGATCGTCTCCTCCGCGCACAGAAGCCCCGCTCGTACGGCTAAATACGTCGCAGACGCCGAGAAAAAGGGCGCGCAGGTTTTCATCTGCGCGGCGGGCATGGCGGCGCATCTTGCGGGCGCGGTCGCTGCGAATACGACCAAGCCGGTGCTAGGCGTCCCGCTCGGCGGCAGCGCGCTTAGCGGCGTAGATGCGCTGTATTCGACCGTGCAGATGCCTGCGGGCATCCCCGTCGCGACGCTTGCGATCGGCAAGGCGGGAGCGAAAAACGCGGCGTATCTGGCGGTGCAAATTTTAGCTCTAAGCGACGAGGTGCTAAGTTCGAAGCTAAAGGCGGATCGCGCCGCAAAAGCGGAGGCGCTGAAAAAGGACTCTGAGCAGATCGAAGTACTGCTTGAGGGCTAGGCTTTGAAAATTTTAAAATTGCGCGAAGGCTTTGAAATTTGTGGGCCAAAGACTCGCACGAATAACGCAGATGAGATGAGCGGGCGAGGGGTGATCGCAAATTTGTGGGGCGAGTTTTTAAAATTTAACGCTAGCAGAAGCAGCGCCGAGAAAAGTGAAATTTATGCTGCGTATTACGACTATGAAAACGGCGCACAGGGCGAATACTTCGTGCTAATAGGCACTTGCTTGAAGGAACAGCACCATAAAGAAAGCCACGACGAAGCTTGCAAATCCGCGAAGCAGTGCTGCAAAAATGAGTGCGATGAAACCGGCGAAAAATTACATATCGAAGCGGGCGATTACGCGGTTTTTGATTTTGCGAACGAGCCTACTAGAGTGGGCGAATCTGGACCGGAATTTGGAAATTTTTTGAAAGCTCGAAGCTGCAAAGAGCCTTTGAGACGGGCTTCGAAAAGCACTTGGAAGATAAAATTTAAATTTACATATCGATAAAAGGATAAAAATGACGTTTTCACAGATTATTTTGACGCTTCAAAACTACTGGCACGAGCAGGGCTGCTTGCTCGTTCAGCCCTACGATATGCCCGCAGGTGCAGGCACCTATCATCAGGCCACCTTTTTGCGCAGCCTAGGAAGCAAACCTTGGCGCGCGGCATACGTAGCACCCTCGCGTCGCCCAACAGACGGGCGCTACGGCGAAAACCCAAACCGCTTGGGCGCGTATTATCAGTTTCAGGTGATCTTAAAACCGAGCCCGGATAATATCCAAGAGCTCTATCTAAAAAGCTTAGAGAAGCTGGGGCTGGATCTTAAAAGCCACGATATCCGCTTCGTAGAAGATAACTGGGAGAGCCCGACGCTTGGAGCCTGGGGGCTTGGCTGGGAGGTTTGGCTAGACGGCATGGAGGTGACGCAGTTTACATATTTTCAGCAGGTAGGCGGCATCACGTGCGAGCTCATAAGCGGCGAGATCACCTATGGGCTTGAGCGCTTGGCGATGTATCTGCAAAACAAAGACGACGTTTACGACATCGTCTGGGACGACAAGGCGGGGCTCGTGAGCTACGGCGACGTGCATAAAAGAGGCGAGTTCGAGTTTAGCAAATACAACTTCGAGCTTGCGGACACCGCGATGCTTTTTAATCAGTTTGAAAACTGCTTCGGCGAGTGCAAAAGCATCCTAAAGCACGGCCTGGCGCTTCCTGCGTATGATTACTGTATGCTCGCGGCGCACACGTTCAACGTCCTTGACGCGCGCGGAGCGATCTCGGTCACGCAGAGGCAGGATTATATTTTAAAGATCCGCGATCTTGCCAAAAACTGCGCGCTTTGCTACGCTGATCCGAAAAAATATGTCGCCGATCTTTGCGGCACGGCGTGCGGCGATAAAAAAGACGGCAAAGAGGGCGGCGCGGCGGACGCAAACTCCGCAGGCGCAAATTTAAAAAACGCCCACGGCAAGCAAAATTCCGCAAATAAAACAGATAAAAGCGTAGAGTAGGATTTATGAAAACGGGCGAAATTTATGAAATTTTAAACGCCGCCGCACCCTTTTGCGATGCGGAGGCGTGGGATAATAGCAGGCTAATGCTTGGAAACTTGGATGATGAAATTTCAAAAATCTATCTAAGCCTCGACGTTACTAGCGAGCTGGTGCGCGAGGCTGAGGCGGGCTCGCTTTTCGTGGTACACCACCCGCTGATTTTCAGTCCGCTAAAATCGCTTGATCCGCGGCTCTATCCTGCAAATTTGATCTATGATATGATCCGCAAAAACATCTCTCTCATCGCGATGCATACGAACTTTGACAAGCACGTTTTAAACGGGTTCGTAGCGCGCGAAATTTTAAAATTTGAAATTATGGATGAGCGGGAATTTTTGGTTTTCATGCGCGCGGATTTGAGCTTCGAGCAGCTGTGCGCGGATATAAAACGCAAGCTTGGCATCGAGCATCTGCGCGCCGTAAAGACGAAAAATTTCATCCAAAATATCGCGCTTTGCACCGGCAGCGGAAGCGAACTAAATCAAAGCTTGGGCGTGGATTGCTTCATCACGGGCGATATAAAATATCACACGGCGCTTCAAAATTTAGAAAACGGCGTGAGTTTGATCGACATAAATCATTTTGAAAGTGAGCGCTATTTTGGGCGCGCGCTCGCACCTTTCTTGCAAAAAAGCGAAATTGAAGTTATAATAAGCGAGCAGAAAAATCCATTTACGTATTATTAAAGGAAGAAGATGAACAAATATTTAAGCCAATTGGTAGAGCTTTGCGAATTCGATAAGCAGCTGGACGGATTTAAGCCTAAAATCGAGGCTGCGCAGGAGAAACTAAGCAAAAAAAGCGGCGAAATTTCAGGCGCAAAAGAGCAGATCGAAACTCTAAATGCGGAGATCGCAGAGCTAAAATCTCAAATTTCGCAGGCAAACGCGCAGCTGAGCGCCTTTTCGTCCAAGCTAAAAAGCGCGGGCAAAAAAAGCGGCGCCGCAAAAACCGAAAAGGAGATCAAGGCCCTTAGCGTCGAAGAGGATATCGCAAAAGAGCAGCTCGAGGCCACAAACGAGGAGATCGAAAGGCTAGAAAAGATCGTAGTCGCAAAAGAGGCGCTCGTAAAAGAGCAGAGCGAGAAGCAAGAGGCGTTTGAAGCCGAGCTAAAAAGCTTGCAGGAGCAGGTAAGCGCCGAGATGGGCGAGGTCGAGGTCGCTCGCGGCGGGATCTACGCCAAGCGCGATAAGCTAATGCAGGCGATGAACCCAAAAACTGTCTCATTCTACGAAAAGATTCGCAAGTGGGCGGGCAATACAGCGGTCTCGCCGGTGCGTAAACAGGCCTGCTACGGCTGCTTTATGCGCATAAGCGACAAGACCTATTCTGCGGTCATCAAAAGCGATGACATCGTAACCTGCCCGTATTGCGGCAGAATTTTATATAAAGAAGCCGAGTGATCTACACCGCCTTGGCGTTTTTGGCGTGGCTTGTCGCTGCGCCTTTTATTTTTATCCTAAGCTTTAAAAAAAAATACCGCACGAGCCTGAAGGCGCGATTTTTTCTATACAAAAACCCTAAATTTAGCCCCGCTGCGGTGCACTTTCACGCTTGCAGCTTGGGCGAGGTAAACGCTCTTGCGCCCCTAATTTCTAAATTTGACAGCGTTGCGCTTAGCACGACGACGCAGACGGGCTTTGATGCGGCGCGCGCTCTCAAGCCGAACTCTCGCTACCTGCCGTTTGAAAACTGGCTTCCGTTTTGGCTTACGAGCAGCCGCGTGCTGGTGATCTTTGAGGCCGAGCTGTGGCTAAATTTGATCCGTTCCGCCAAGGCGCGCGGAAGCTATGTGATCCTGCTAAACGCGCGCATTAGCGATCGCTCGTACGCGAGTTATCTGCGCTTTAAGCTTTATTATCGTAAAGCGTTTGAAAATATCGATCTGGTGCTTGCGCAAAGCGAGCTTGATGCGGCTCGGCTACGGGAGCTCGGCGCAAAAAATATAAAGGTCGCGGGCAATATAAAAAGCGCGAATATCGCCGTTGCGACGAAGGACTATTCCGCCGCGGCCGCAAATAGCTTCGTGCTTACGATCTCAAACACTCACGAGGGCGAAGAGGAGCTTATTTTATCAAATTTAAACGATTTTATAAAATTTCGCAGCTCGCAGAGTGCGCCCGAAAAAGACCCATATGCAGCGGGTGCCTGCGGCGATAAAAGCTTGCCTGGGGCTAAGCTTCATGGCGAGAAGGGCTCGCTTGAGCCGGTAAATTTAAACGCAGCTTCTTTGGATGCGGCGAGCTCAAGCGACGCTTCGTCCGCTGTGCCGAATACGGCGCCTTTAAACGGCGCGTCTTTAAATTCTATCGCACTAAATACGGCGGCTTCGACTGCCGCGCCGCAAAAGCTAAAAATCATCCTGGCGCCGAGACATCCGGAGCGCTTTGAAAAGGTACGTGAAATTTGTGAGATTTGGGCGCGCGAGCATGAGCTTGGCTTTGAGCGATTTAGCGACGGCGCAGGGCTTGAAAGCGATTTTATCTTGCTCGATGTCTTCGGCGAGCTAGCGAACTTTTATAAAATTTCAAACGCCGTGATCTTGGGCGGCAGTTTTTTGCGCAATATCGGCGGACATAGTCCGATCGAGGCGGCGAGCTTCGGCGTGCCGATCATCAGCGGGCGATTTTTTCATAATCAAAAGGCGCTGTACGCGCTCGTACAAAACATCGCTCTATGCGGCGCAGATGAAATTTCAAGCCTTTTAAAAGAGCCGCTAAAGGGGACGCGGATAGATAAAATTTGCGATCTGCAAGAGATAGAAAATTTAATCAAGGAAAGAATTTAATGCAAGAAAAAGCCTACAAACTGCTGGCGGCGCAGGAAAATATCTCGCACAACGAAGCCAAGGCTCTCATCGACACGGGGCTTGTAAGCGCGCGCGGCGTAAAGATCGCTCTAGCGCGCGAGATGCTCGGCGAAAATACTAAATTTAGCGTGATGAAACCCGCAAAACCGGCGATTATTTACGAGGATGAGAACGTTTTGGCGGTCAATAAGCCGCCCTTTATGAGCAGCGAAAATTTGGAAAAAATCTATAAATTCGGGCTTCTAAACCGCCTGGATAAGGAGACTAGCGGCGTCGTGCTGCTGTATAAAAACGAAGAATTTCGTGAAGCGGCGATTGCGGAATTTAAAAATTTGCGTGTGGAGAAAAGCTATATCGCGATCGTGAAAGGGATCGTGAGCGAAGAGATGAAATTTGACGAGCCCATTTTGACGATAAAGACCAGAAGCGGTGCGTTTTCTAAAATTTCGCCAAACGGCAAGAGCGCATTTAGCGAGGTTTATCCGCTGATGGTAAGCGGCAAAAAATCGCTCGTAAAAGTGCGGATCGAGACGGGCAGGACGCATCAGATCCGCGTGCATCTAGCAAATGCGGGATTTGGAGTAATAGGCGATGAAAAATACGCTAAAAGCCGCGCGAAGCGGATGTTTCTGCACTCATACGAGACCGAAATTTTAGGGCTGAAATTTAAAGCTCCGCTTGATAAAAGCTTCAACGAATTCGGCTTTGAAATTCCTAAGGATTTCTGATATTCAATGGCTTTTAAGTTAATTTTAGGTAACATCGCAAGTTTAAAAATTTTATAAGGGATCAAAGTGTTTGAGATCATAAGCGAGTCGTTTAAAAACGCGGTCAATAAATTAAAAACAATCGATGATGAAAAAGCTTTAAAAAACGCCTTGGAGACGCTAAAAAAAGCGCTTTTAAAGGCCGACGTGCACCACAAAGTCGTAAAGGATTTTTTGGCGCTCGTTGAAGCCGATCTTCGCATCGGCACGATAGGACAGAAGCCGTTTTTACAGTCCATCAAGGCAAATTTGACTAAAATTTTAACGGCTCCTAGAGGCAGCAGTCAGGGATTTGTATTCGCTAGCACGCCTCCTACGGTAGCTTTGATGACGGGACTTCAAGGAAGCGGAAAATCCACAAGCACGATAAAACTCGCGAACTATCTGAAACTCCGTAAAAAAAAGGTCTTGGTTGCAGCGTGCGACTTGCAGCGCCTAGCTGCGGTCGAGCAGCTCCGCCAGCTGTGCGAAGCAAACGAGATCGAGCTGTTTTTTATAGAGGGCGAGAGCGATCCGCTAAAGGTTGCGGAAAAAGCGCTAAGCAAGGCTAAAAGTGGGCTTTATGACGTACTGCTCGTAGATACGGCGGGACGTCTCGCGATAGATGAGGCGCTAATGGCGCAGCTTGCGGAGATGAAAAAAGCTTTAAATCCGCATGAAATTTTTTACGTAGCGGACGCTATGAGCGGCCAAGACGGCATTAAAACGGCCGCTAAATTTGATGAAATTTTAGGCCTTACGGGCGTGATCTTAAGCAAATTTGACGCAGATACCAAAGGTGGCGTAGCTCTTGGTATCGCGCAGCAGCTTGGCATCCCGCTTCGCTTTATCGGAACCGGCGAGAAGGTAGCCGATCTGGAGGGCTTTATACCCGATAGAATCACCGGCCGCATTATGGGTGAGGGCGATTTAGCGACGCTAGCCGAGAAGACAAGCGCCGTCTTCGACGAAAGAGAAGCTAAGGCCTTAAACAAAAAGATCAAAAAGGGCGAGTTTAATTTTAATGATTTCGTAAATCAGCTCGAAAGCGTGAAAAAGCTCGGTAATATGAAAAATTTAATCGGCATGATCCCCGGGCTTTCCGGCATGGCGAATAAGATAAAAGATATCGATTTAGAAAACTCAAAAGAGATACTTCATATCAAAGCGATGATTAACTCTATGACGCCAAAAGAGCGCGAAAATCCAGATCTGCTAAATAATTCGCGTAAGCGCAGACTTGCTGCCGGCGCGGGGCTTTCGCAGGTGGAAGTAAACCGCTTTTTGAAGCAATTCGCGGGCGCTTCGAAGCTTGCGAAGAAATTTTCAAGCAAGGGCGGCATGCAGGGGCTTGCCTCGATCGCTCAAAAGCAAAATTTACCGAGATAGCCTCTCGGTAGAGTTTGCAGATGTTTAAGTTTTAGCCATCTGCAAGTTCTAAAACTTACAAAAATTTAAGGAGAAAAAATGGCAACAGTTGTTAGGCTTACAAGAATCGGAAGAAAGAAGCAGCCTTTTTACCGCATCGTGGTAACGGATAGCAGGAAAAGACGCGACGGCGGCTTTATCGAGACGATCGGCTTTTATAACCCGCTAAAAGATAGCGATAATATCAAATTCGACGCGGAGCGTTTGGCATACTGGAAGAGCGTAGGCGCGAAGTTAAGCGATAGGGTCGCTCAAATCACAAGCAAATAAAATGGTAGAAAATTTTATAAAAGAATACGCAAAGTTGATCGCCGACTATCCGCAGTCCGTTTCTACGCAAAAGCGGGTCGGTGAGAACTTTACCGAGATCATCGTCTATGCCGACAAGGCCGACACCGGCAAGCTCATCGGCAAGGACGGCAAAATGATAAACGCCATAAAGACCGTCATCATCGGCTATAAAGCAAAAGATCCGATTAATTATAAAATTACCGTCAAAGCCAAAGATGCCTGATGATCTTTTAGAGGTCGCGAAGCTCGGTCGGACTATCGGCTTAAAGGGCGCGGTTAAAATTTTCGATCGCAGCGACTTCCCCTCTCAGTTTAAAAAAGGCGCCAAATTTTATCTGCGAAACGGCGAAATTTTAGAAATTCTATCCTTTAGCGGCGCAAATTCTAGCGCTATTTTTAAAAATTACGAAAGCGTAGAAGCGGCGGCAAATTTAACCAACCAAATCCTTTACCGAAGCAAAGAGGATACGCGGAAATTTTGCAAATTGCAAAAGGGCGAGTTCTTTTACTTCGATATCATCGGGCTTGAAATTTACGAACACGACGCGGTTTTGGGGCGCGTAAGGGACATATCGCAGATCGGAAACGGATATCTTTTTGAAGTAGAAACGGATGAAAGCCTAATCTCGCAGGCTTTGCCGAAAGAATTTTTCATCCCCTACGTGGATGCCTATGTGAAAGAAATTTCGCTTAGCGAGCGTAAAATTTTTACGCAAAATGCGCGCGCGATTTTGGAAAACTCATGAATTTTATCTTCGTTTCGCTGTTTGAAAATCTCATCGCGCCGTATTTTGAGGACTCGATTTTAAAGCGCGCGGTCGATAAGAAAATAATCTCGACGCATTTTTTTAATCCGCGAAATTTCACGGTAAATCGGTATAAAAAGGTAGATGATTATATGATCGGCGGCGGTGCGGGGCTTTTGATAGGCACGGAGCCGCTTGCTGGGACGATCGAGCAGGTAAGAGCTAAATTTAAAAACGCCAAGTTTATCTACCTCTCGCCCGCCGGTAAAAAATTTAACCAAAACGACGCCAAGCGCCTAAGTGGTGGGGAGAGCTTATGCTTTATCTGTGGGCGCTACGAGGGGATCGATGAACGCATAGTCGAAAGATATGTAAATGAAATTTTTTGTATCGGCGATTTCGTTCTTACCGGCGGCGAGCTCGGCGCGCTTTGTATGTGCGATGCGATAAGCCGCAACATAAAGGGCGTTTTGGGCAACGAAAGTTCGCTCGTCGAAGAAAGCTTTGAAGGCGGAATTTTAGAGGCGCCCGCATTTACAAAGCCTGATGTTTTTGAAAATTTACCTATAGTTTCAGAGTTTTTAAAGGGTAATCACGCTAAAATGCGCAGCTTAAAAAATCAAATGGCGCTATGCAAAACGAGGTTCTTCCGCCCGGATATGTACCGAAAAATCGCCAGAAATAAAGGAAATTTATGAAAAACAAATATATCCAAGCGTTTGAGGACGCTCAGATCACAAGCAAAAGTGTGCCTGATTTCCGTGCCGGCGACACCTTAAAGGTAGCCATCAGGATTAAAGAGGGCGATAAGAGCAGAATTCAAAATTTTGAAGGTACCTGCATTGCGCGCCGCGGAAACGGCGTCAGCGAGACTTTTATCATCCGCAAGATTGGCGCAAATAGCGTCGGCGTGGAGAGAATTTTCCCGATCTACAGCGAGAGTATCGAAAGCATTGAGGTTCTAAGAAAAGGACGCGTTCGCCGCGCGAAGCTATTTTACCTACGCGACAGACGCGGTAAGGCGGCTAAAATCAAAGAGCTTCGAAAATAATCCTTTAAATTTTACGCTTCTTAATTCAAAAGAAAGCTCTTTTTATAATGCGCGAGATTTTAAAAAATTTCGCGCAAAATATACTCGCATTGAATCTAAAATTTTACAACTTTTCCATTAAAATTTTTAATTTTAAACTGCCTAAAAATCGTCTTTTTCTATAAAAAAAGATAAAATATATCCTGATTTTATTTGCGTTTAAAAATATTACTATAAAATGCAAATTTTAATTTAGAAAGCTCGGGCTAAATTCGAGGATTCGGCCGAGCAAAATTTATTCAGTAAAGAGCGAGATGTGATTTTTTTAGGCATTGACGTAGGATCAACCACTGTTAAAACGGTAGTTTTAAACGAAAAATATGAAATTTTAAGCAAGAGCTACGAGCGGCATTTAGCAAAGCCCAAAGAGCTGGTGCTGGATAAAATTTTGCAAATCCAAAAAACCTACGCAGGCGAGCAATTCAGCGTCGCCATAGCGGGTTCGGCGGGTATGGGTATCGCCAAAAATTGTAAAATTCCGTTCGTTCAAGAGGTTTTCGCTACCTCGCTCGGCGTCAAGCGGATGTTTCCAAAGACCGACGTCGTAATCGAGCTCGGCGGCGAGGATGCTAAAATTTTATTTCTCACGGGCGGACTTGAGGAGCGGATGAACGGCTCGTGTGCAGGCGGTACAGGCGCATTTATCGATCAGATGACCAACCTTTTGCATCTAGATATCACAGAGCTCGACCGCCTAAGTTTTGCGGCAAATAAAATTTACCCAATTGCCTCACGCTGCGGCGTGTTCGCCAAAAGCGACATTCAGCCGCTACTAAATCAAGGCGTTAGAAAAGAGGATATTTGCGCTAGTATCTACGCCGCGGTCGTCGAGCAGACGATCTCAGGGCTTGCGCAGGGTCGCGAGGTCAAGGGCAATATCCTGTTTCTAGGCGGTCCGCTGTTTTTCCTAAAAGGCCTTCAGAAGCGCTTTAAAGAGGTGCTAAAGCTTACCGACGAAACGGCGACTTTCCCCGATATTGCGCCTTACTTCGTGGCTTACGGCAGTGCGCTGTACGCAAAAGATACGGGCGAGACGTTAAATTTGGAAGAGACGATCGCGCTTTTAAAAAAGGAGCCTGACAGGACCGCGCTGGAAGCCGAGCCGCCGCTTTTCAAAGACAGAGCGGAATTTGACGAGTTCACCGCTCGCCATGCCTGCGCGAGCGTGCCTAAGGTGGATATCCACACCTACAGCGGAGACGCGTATTTGGGCGTGGATTGCGGCAGCACTACGATCAAAGTCGTGCTTATGGGCGCAAACTACGAGCTGCTGTATAAATTTTACTCCTCCAATAAAGGCGATCCGGTCGACATCCTGTTGCCGCGCCTTAAGGAGCTATACGATCTTTGCGAAGGTCGCATTAAAATCAAGGGCAGCGGCGTTACCGGATATGGCGAAGATCTCATTAAAACCGCCTTTCGCTTCGATTACGGTATCGTCGAGACGATCGCGCATTATAGCGCCGCGCGCCACTTCAATCCAAAGGTCGATTTCATCATCGACATCGGCGGGCAGGACATCAAGTGTTTCTCTATTAAAGATGGCAATATTGATTCTATCGTGCTAAATGAAGCGTGTAGCTCGGGCTGCGGCTCGTTTTTACAGACCTTTTCAAATTCTTTAGGCTACGACATCAAAGATTTTGCGAATTTAGCCCTTTTTGCGACCCATCCCGCCAAGCTTGGTAGCCGCTGCACGGTCTTTATGAACTCTTCGGTCAAGCAGGCTCAAAAGGACGGCGCTACGATCGAGGATATCAGCGCTGGACTTGCTATTAGCGTCATAAAAAATGCGATTTACAAGGTTATCCGCGTGCGAAATGCCGACGATTTGGGTCAAAACATCGTAGTGCAGGGCGGGACATTTTTAAACAACGCCGTGCTGCGCGCGTTTGAAAAAGAGCTCGGCAAGGACGTGATCCGTCTAGATATCAGCGAGCTTATGGGTGCATACGGCGCGGCGCTTTTTGCCAAAAATAACGCAAACGAGCGTACCGATATGATCAGTCGTGCAGAGCTTGAAAATTTCACTCATCGCAGCGAATTTAGCGTTTGCAAGCTCTGTACGAACAAATGCCCGCTTACGATCAGCTACTTCGGCGATACTAAATTTGTCTCGGGCAATAAATGCGAGCGCGGCGCGGGCAAAGAGATCCGCCACGACATTACGAATTTATTTGAGTTTAAAAACGAGCTTTTGCGAAAATATCGCAAGCCGCCGAAGCAAGACGCACCGCGAGTCGGAATTCCGTTTGTTTTGAATATGTTTGAGATGATCCCGTTTTACAGCGCGTTTTTTGAAAATTTAGGCATGAGCGTCGTGCTGTCGCAAAAGCCGCGAAAAGAGACGTTGTTTTTAGCAAGCCAGAGCATCCCGAGCGATACCGTCTGCTACCCGGCTAAAAGCGTGCACGGCCACATCTACGATCTGCTAAATAAAAGCGTCGATTTTATCTTTTATCCGTGTATGAGCTACAGCCTGGATGAAAATATCAGCGAGAACTGCTACAACTGCCCCGTAGTCGCATACTACCCCGAGTTGATTCGCTCAAACGTAGGGGCGCTGGAGGAGAAAAAATTCCTCTACCCGCACGTGGATCTTAATATGCAAGATTCGTTTTGCAAAACGATGCAGGCTGAGCTCGCGGATGCCGGGTATAAATTTCATTCAGACGCTGTGAAAAACGCCGTCTTGCAAGGCCTTAAGGAGCTGCAAAACTATAAAAATACCGTTTTAATAAAAGGCGAGGAGACCCTAAAAGAGATACAAAGTAGCGGTGCCAGCGCCATTGTGCTAGCGGGTCGTCCGTATCATATCGACAAGACGATCAACCACGGCATCGATCGCTATCTAAATTCCTTGGGCTTTATAGTGCTTAGCGAGGACGCGCTGCCGCTTAGCAGGGTGCAGACGAAAAGCCTTAATCAATGGACCTACCACGCCAGGCTTTATAGCGCGGCGCAGTTTGTTTGTAAATACCCGCGCATGCAGCTGGTGCAGCTAGTCAGCTTCGGCTGCGGGATAGATGCGATCACGGGCGATGAGGTGCGCGACATACTGCGTCAAAACGGTAAAATTTACACTCAACTTAAAATCGACGAGGTTACGAACCTAGGCGCCGTTAAAATTCGTCTGCGTAGCCTAAAAGCGACCATGATAGAGCGCGAGAGGCAAGGCGCGCAACAAGAAGCAAGAAAGGATGCGCGCTAATGTTTGCTAAATTTACGAAGGATATGAAAGCGACCCACACGATATTAATCCCCACGATGATTGATCCGCATTTTCGCTTTATGCAAGGCGTGTTGCGCGACGAGGGCTATAAGAGCGTCTTGCTCGGCGAAAATCGTCAAAATATCGTCGAGGAGGGGCTTCGTAGCGTGCATAACGACATGTGCTACCCAGCGCTGCTCGTCATAGGGCAGTTTATTGACGCGTTAAAAAGCGGCGAGTTCGACACGCACAAGGTGGCGCTTCTCATCAGCCAAACGGGCGGCGGCTGCAGGGCGAGCAACTACATAAATTTGCTTCGCAAAGCGCTTGAGGACAGCGGTTTTAGCTACGTCCCCGCGATCTCGTTAAATTTCGGCTCGCTAGATGAGAATGAATTTAGCCTCGGCAAAAAATCGCTTCTAAAGCTCTTTGCCGCGATATTTTACGGCGATTTGATGATGGGGCTGTATAATCAGTGCAAGCCCTACGAAAAGATCAAAAACCAAACGAATGAAATTTACGAACTCTGCGCCGAGCGGATCAAAAATTTGACCGATCAAAGATCGTTTTTCAATCTCAAGAAAAATTTCAAATTTATCCTCTCGCAGTTCGCTAAAATCGAGCGCGACGATAAGCCGCGAGTGAAGGTAGGCATCGTGGGCGAAATTTATCTCAAATACTCGCCCATCGGCAATAACGGCCTAAACGCCTACCTTATCCGTGAAAACGCCGAGCCCGTAAATACGGGGCTGATGGACTTCGTACTTACCTGCATCTACGATGCGGTCTACGACAAGCAGCTCTACGGCAAGGGCGGTGCGGCGTATTACGGCTCGCTTGCGGTCGCTAAAGTAGTGGAATTTTTCCAGCGCATGATGATTAAGCAGATGAAGCGCTTCGGATTTCGCGCTCCGAGCCCATTTAGCGAGGTTCGCGCCGCCGCCGACGGCTATATCGGTCACGGCGTGAAGATGGGCGAGGGCTGGCTGCTGACGGCGGAGATGGTCGAGTTTATGCGCCACGGCATACAAAACGTCGTGTGCGCGCAGCCCTTCGGCTGCCTGCCAAACCACATCATCGCGCGCGGAATGATCCGAAAGATCAAGCAAAACTATCCGCAAGCAAACATCGCCGCGATCGACTACGATCCGGGCGCAAGCGCGGTAAATCAAGAAAACCGCATAAAGCTGATGCTTGCTAACGCAAATCGAAAGTAGCGCGCCACATATCAAAAATGGCTTTGGAATTTTAGATTCTAAAGCCTGCCGTAAAATTTTAAAATTTAAAAGTAAGC
>CAURUA010000037.1:0-20509 GCA_963528045.1 uncultured Campylobacter sp.
CGTCGTATCCATAGTAGCGCTCTGGCATATCTTTTTGTAGCAAAAAGTCGTCGCTGTCATCATCTTTGTATCTAAGCCAAACTCCGAATTCGTCCTTGATATATAGGTAATCAAACTCCGCTCCCTTTGCAAAATCGCCTTTGCCTAGCCAAAATACGGGTCTTTTGTCTAATGGCGGCAGAGCGGCGACCGGGGGCAAATTTTGCAGCTCTTTTTCAAATTTTTCATCGATATAATCGCAAGCGCTAGTGGGCATACTAGGATCGCAACCCTCTGGCGTATCGGATGAAAAAAGCAAATTTAAAATCACAAATATATACAGCACAAAAAGCACGCATGCAACGCTCACGACCAAGGCGGTAATTTTTAAAATTTTTATAAAAGTTTTCATATCTAAATTTTACCTCATTACACCTAAAAAGCGTAAAATTTTGCTTTAAATTTGAAACCCTCCTCGCATTATCTGTACGCTTCGCCTATTGCTTCGCTAAGACTTTTTAGTAGCTCGCCTTTTTGTTTAGTAATATGACTTCGTAGTCTACAGGCTCGCACTCTAACCCGCATTTCTCTCGGCGGCGGTTTGCGCGGCGCGCTAAATTTTAAACTCGCGCGCGCATTTTATCCGCGCCCTAGTCTAAATTTAAAATTTCAAATCCGCGGCGAAATTTCATTCCATAGCGAAATTTCACGCCTTAAACCAGAGCGGCTCCGCCGCAGAATTTAGCGAGCGCGCCTTAATAAAATTCCGCCGAAGCTCGGTGAAGCTCCACACAAAATTCCGCAATATGACGGCAAAACGTCGCGGGTCGGCGATGAGTACGGCGCGACCGCGAGAATAAATCTCAACGCCTTGGCTGCGAGCAAATTTAAAGCGCAATCTCAAAGAGGTACGCGCGAAATTTTATCCCTAGCAGCAGGCTAAATTTCATGACTCGCGCGCCCGCACCCTATCAAATTTAAAATTTCAAATCCGCGGCGAAATTTCACGACACCACGGCAAAACGTCGCGGGTCGGCGATGAGTACGGCGCGACCGCGCCCTTTCGCCGCTATCAGCACTTGACGTTTTTCGCCTTGCTATCTTGCATCGCGCGGAAAAATTCCGCCCTACTCAGCGGGGTTTCGTCAGGATGGGCGCTTCTGAAATGGCGCAGATAGCCCTCGTAATCGCCGAGCCCGATGAGCGGCGCAAGCGCGGCATCCGCGCGCGCCAAAAACCTCGCCACTGCCTTCGGGGCAGCGAGCGGATTAAATTTAAACTTTTTCATAAACGCCCCTGTCCACGTACTCGCTTTCTGCCAGCTTGAAATATCCATCGCTCGCGCCGCCTTTTGAAATTTTAAGGCACATTCGGATCGTTTGAGCGATGACTATGATCGTAACGACGACGAAAAGAGCACATAGCACGGCGTCGATGACGTTGTTTCTGATGATAGCCTGCGCTTTTTCGATCGCCGCAGGATCGCTTAGGCTGGCGAGCTTGGCGGCGGTGTTTTGCGCGATAGCCACGTGGCTTACCGCGTCGTGCACGCGCTCGCCGTTAGCCGGCATCAGCTTCAAGATCGCCGCATAAAGCGTGGTTATAAGCACCCAGATCGCAGGAGCGATCGTGACGAAGGCGTATTTTTGCTTGCCCATTTTGAAAAGCACCACCGTCGCAAGCAGCAGCGCGATACCCGCGAGCATCTGATTGGACGCGCCGAAAAGCGGCCACAGCGTGTAAATTCCGCCCATAGGATCGGTAACGCCGCTGTAGAGCAGATATCCCCAGCCCGCCACGCAGATCAGCGTCGCGATGATGCCGTAGAGGGAATTTTTGGTATCGGAAAACGGCTTATAGACGTTGCCTAAAATTTCTTGCACCATAAAGCGCCCCGTGCGCGTGCCCGCATCGACCGCGGTCAGAATAAACAGCGCCTCAAACAAGATCGCGAAATGGTACCAAAACGCCATCAGCTCCTTGCCGCCGATGATCTGATGCAGAAGCATCGTTAGCCCCATCGCAAAGGTAGGAGCACCGCCCGTACGGCTCATCATCGTGGTTTCGCCGACGTTTGAAGCCAAGGCGCCGATCTGCTCGGGCGTAATGCTAAATCCGATAGAGCTTATGTACGCCGCGGCGCTTACCGCGTCTTTGCCGAGTACCGCAGCTGGCGAGTTGATAGCGAAATATTCGCCCGGGCTTAGTATGCACGCAGCCACAAGCGCCATTACGCCCACAAGGCTCTCCATAAGCATCGAGCCATAGCCGATGAAAAGAGTGTGGGTTTCGCGCTCGACCATCTTCGGCGTCGTACCGCTGGAGATCAGCGCGTGAAAGCCCGAAATCGCGCCGCATGCGATAGTGATAAACAAAAACGGAAATATCGGACCTGCAAAAACGGGGCCCGTGCCGTCGATAAATTTCGTCGTACCGGGCATTTTAAGCTCGGGTGCGACGAAAATTATCGCAACCGCCATGCCAATAATGACGCCGAGCTTAAGGAAGGTACTTAGATAATCGCGCGGCGCAAGCAGCAGCCACACTGGCAAGATCGCCGCTACAAAGCCGTAGCCGATCGTAAGAAGCGCGAGCGTCTCGCCCTTTAGCGAAAAAACGTCGTGCCAGTACGGATCGATCGAGACATAATGCCCGCCCCAAAGCGAAAGCATAAGCAAAACAAAGCCGATGATCGATGCCTCGCTGACCTTACCCGGGCGCAAGAACCTCATGTAAATTCCCATAAATATCGCAATCGGTATCGTCATCGCGATCGTAAAAAGCCCCCACGGCGAGTTTGCGAGCGCCTTTACGACGACCATAGCCAAGATCGCCACGATGATCAGCATGATGAAAAAAATCCCGATCATCGCGATGCCACCCGTGAGCTTGCCCATCTCGTCTTTTATCATCTCGCCTAGGCTCTTGCCGCCGCGTCGCGTAGATAGCACGAGCACGATAAAATCATGCACCGCGCCTGCAAGCACGACGCCCACCAAAAGCCAAATAGTACCGGGCAGATAGCCCATCTGCGCGGCCACTACTGGACCTACGAGCGGTCCGGCGCCTGCGATAGCGGCGAAATGGTGACCGAAAAGGACGTATTTGTTTGTAGGGACGTAATCACGTCCGTCGTTTCGGATCACCGCAGGAGTCGCGCGGCGATCGTCCAGCTCGAATACGCGATACGCGATAAAGCGCCCGTAGAAGGTGTATCCGATCAGATAGATGCACGCGCTGGCCACTACGAGCCAGACGGCGCTGATGCTCTCGCCTTTATTTAGCGCAAGTACGCCGAAACACCACGCCCCTATGACGGCGACCGCCGCCCAAAGGATCTTTTGCCATGTTTTCATGGTTTCTCCTTAAAAATTAGCGAGCGGCTTCGGCGCAGTTTGCCGTTTAATAAAATGGCTTGCGCCTTTAAAGCGAGACTCGTTAAATAAAATTTAGTGCGTATTTTATCGGCGTTTTTATAATTTAAAGCTGAATCGCGAAATTAAAAAGAGCTCTTTTGGCGTTTAAATTTAACGCCTAAATTTTGAATTTTAAATTTAAATAGACGGCTTGGAGACGCGTGAAATTTTAATATCTAATCGCCCAAATTTAACCCCGCAGCTTTTAGCCGTTACGGAATTTATCGCGGTTTAAGAAATCAAGCGATAAAATCCCATGATAACGATTTTAATTTCTTAATAAAAATCGCGAATACTTTTAGGAGGAAATTTATGCCGGATCAGGTGTGCGGCTACGTACTTTTTCGCGCTGATATCAAAAGCTATGCAAGCTTCAAAAATGATGGCGCCAGCCGCGAGAATTTCATAAATTCCGCGCGCATAAATTCCTGGCGCCGTTTAAATTTTAAAAATATCCGCCGCGACGAAATCTGCGCGTATAGTTCGCCTGGTGGGCCATGAGCTTTAAATTTTATCTCTTTCTAATCGTAGTTTTTATATTGCTTGCTTTAGTAGCCGTAAGTAGCGGTGGGGCGAGCATTTCGCTGGGCGACATCGTAAAATTTTTCACCTTCGGCGAGATAGACGAGACCAAGGAGCTGATTCTAACGCAAATGCGCCTGCCGCGCCTCGTGCTTGGAATTTTAATAGGCGCGCTGCTGGCAACTTCGGGCGTGGTAGTGCAAAGCGTGTTTTTAAACCCTCTTGCAGACCCTTACATCATCGGTATCGCCTCGGCAGCGACTTTCGGCGCGGTTATAGCCTATCTGCTGGGGCTTAGCGACGTTTTTTACGGAATTTTCGCGTTTTTAAGCGCAAGCGCGCTGTCGATCGTGATCTTTAAGCTCGCCGCTCACACCCGCTCGATCTCGACGCTACTGATCGTAGGTATCGCCGTGTCCTCGTTTTTGGGCGCATTCACCTCCTTTGCGGTCTATCTCATCGGAGAGGATAGCTTTAGGATTACGGCGTGGATGATGGGCTATCTAGGCGGGGCGAATTGGCAAAAGATCACGCTTTTGCTACCGCCGCTGCTGTTTTGCATGGCGTATTTTTACGCGAAGCGTCACGAGCTAAATATCATCTTAAACGGCGACGAAGAGGCAAAGTCGCTGGGGCTAAACGTCGAGAAGTCCAAAAAGAGCCTACTCATCGTCTCCTCGCTCATCATCGGCTTTTCGGTCGCGTTTACGGGGATGATAGGCTTCGTGGGGCTCATCATCCCGCATACCTTGCGTATGGCGCTTCGCACGTCTAGCAACGCCGTGTTGATCCCCGCCAGCGCGCTTACCGGCGGAGTTTTTTTGGTTTTTTGCGACGTAATCGCTAAAAACGCCCTCTCGCCGGTAGAAATTCCAATCGGCGTGGTGACTTCGTTTTTCGGCGCGCCATTTTTCCTATACCTTGCGTTTAGGAAGCATGCATGAAAATTTCAGCGCTAAACTTCAGCTACGGCAAGCGGGCGATCCTGCAAGACGTATGTCTGAATTTAGAACGGGGTAAATTTTACGGGATTTTGGGCCCTAACGGCTGCGGCAAGAGCACATTGTTAAAAAATATCTTGCAAATTTTAAAACCTGCAAGCGGTATCATCGAAATAAACGGCAAAAGGGCAAGCGAATACGACCTTAAAGAGCTTGCGGCGCTCATCGGCTTCGTACCGCAAAAAACAGCTCTCGCCGCGCCGCTTAGCGTGAAAGAAATTTTGCTTGCGGGCAGATTTTGCCGATTAAAAAGCGCCTTTAGCGGCTACGATGCGAGCGATCACGCTAAAGTGGAGCAAATGGCAGAGCTTTTGGATGTGAAAAAATTTTTAAATCGCAGCGCATTTGAGCTAAGCGGCGGGGAGTTCGGGCGCGTGCTGCTTGCTAGAGCGCTCGTCAGCGAGCCTGAAATTTTACTGCTCGATGAGCCCACGGGCGCGCTGGACATGAACTACGCCATCGAGGCGATGAGCATCTGCGAAAACCTGACGCGCTCTTTAAATTTAACGAGCGTCATCGTGCTGCACGATCTAAATTTAGCCTCGCTGTTTTGCGATGAAATTTTTATGCTAAAAGACGGTGCGGTGAGATATCGCGGCAGTGCGAGCGAGCTTTTTACGCCGCAGATCATAAAAGAAATTTACGGCTTTGAAGCCCTAATAGTAGAAGAAAACGGGGTAAAGTTTATACTACCCAAAAAGGAGAAATTATGAAAAAAATTCTTATAGCTTTGCTCTCGGCGAGCTTTGTATTCGCCAAAGGCCTGGTAGTGCTCGATCCCGCCGCGGTCGAGATCATCTACGCTTTGGGGGCGCAGGATCAGATCGCTGCGATCTCAACTACCTCGATGAGCAAGATCCGCCCAGAGGCAGAAACTGCGAAACTACCGAGCGTAGGCACCTACATCAAGCCGAATATGGAAAAGATCGTCGAGCTTAAGCCCGATCTGGTTATTACGAGCTTTCACTCCGCGGGCGTTAGCGAAAATCTACAAAAGCTAGGACTTAAGAGCCTTGCGATGGATGCAAACTCCACCGCAGATATCTGCCAAAACGTAAAGAAGGTCGCGGCGATCGTAAAAAAAGAGAGCGAGGCGGATAAAATTTGCGCGCAGATGGACGGCGTCTTTGAGAATAAAACGGCGCTTCGCGGTAAAAAAGTGGCTATGTTTTTCGGCTCAAACGCTACTATGGCTTTCAATGACAAAACCCTCATCGGCGACATTTTCGCTCGCCTCGGCGCTAAAAACATCGCAGACGGTCTTGAAGGCAGCACGCCTTCGGTATCTGCTGAATACATTTTGGAGCAAAACCCCGATATAATCGTCGTCGTTGGCGGCGAGACGGAGGATTTTTTAAAAGCAAATCCAATCCTTAGAAATACCAAAGCGGTAAAATCGGGCAAAATTTTAAAGGCCCCGACGCTCATCTTGCGGGGCAGCCCGCAGATCGGCGAGACGGTGGATGAAATTTACGCGGAGGCAACGAAATAGATGTTTAAAGAACGCATTAAATCCCACCATCGCTCTAAGCTTTTCGAGAGCGTCTCCGCGAGCGAAAACGAGCTGTTCGATGCGCTGGAGCAGCCCGCGAAAGACAGCGATTGCGTGATCTATCTGCACGTGCCGTTTTGCGACAACATCTGCTCGTTTTGTTCGATGATGCGCTCCAAACTCGGCGACGAGCTGGACGAATACGCTAAATTTTTGATCCGCCAGATCAAAGACTACGGCGAGATGCCCTACTTCGACACCAAAAAGATCAAAAGTATCTACTTCGGCGGCGGCACGCCGAGCGTCTTTAGCGAGACGCACTTCGAAAAGGTTTTGGGCGCGCTGCATAAAAATTTCAAGATCGCAGACGACTGCGAGATCAGCGTAGAGACCACGCTGCATAATTTAGACCTGCAAAAAGCGCTTGCCTTGCAAAGCTTCGGCGTAAACCGCTTTAGCATCGGCGTGCAGACCTTCAGCAGACAGGGGCGCGCGCTTCTAAACCGCGTGCATAAGCCCGCTCGCGCAATCGAGCGACTAAAGGATCTTAGAGAAAAATTTGACGGCATGCTCTGCTGCGACATCATCTACAACTTCCCGAACGAAAGCGTGGAGGAAGCGCTAGAGGACGCGCGCTACGTGGATGAGCTAGGTCTAGATAGCGCCAGCTTTTACTCGCTGATGTTTTTCGAGGGCTCGGAGCTATACAAAAAGATCGACAAATCCTACTACGATCTGCCGACCGATAAGAAGCTGCACCACGCTTTCGCGGAGGCGCTGCTTGGAAGCGGGAATTTCGAGGTTCTGGAGCTTACCAAGCTTGCTCGCAAGGGGCGCGACAACTACGGCTACATTAAGCTAAGCCACAAGGGCACGGATATCCTGCCTATCGGCAACGGCGCGGGCGGACACGTAGCGGGTTTCGGAATTTACGGCGTTTCAGGTCACAAGATGATCTCGCGAATCGATGAGCGCGAAGCAAAATACGGCGTGCTAAGCAATCTATTTCAATACCCGATCGTAAGCTTAAACGAGCTAAAAGAGGCCCTAAGCGCGAATATTTACGACGAAGTAGTGCAAAAGCTCAAAGAATTTCAAAGCTGGGGGCTTTTGAAGCTTAAGAATGGTAAATCAGTCTTAAACTTGGACGGAATTTTTTGGGGCAACAACATCAACGAAGAGATAGCAAACATTATGAAAAAGGATTTTGTATGAAAAAAATCGTGCTTTACACCTCGCAAACGGGTAACACGAAAAAAGTGGGCGATGCGATCGCCGAACAACTAGGCTGCGAGAGCTTAAATTTCCGCGACTTTGAAGGCGAGGTCGATGACTACGACTTTATAGCCTTGGGCTTTTACGTCGATAAGGGCGAGGCTGAGGCGAAATTTACGCGCTTTATACGCAAGATTCACGGCAAGAAGCTTGGCGTTTTCATGACGTTGGGCGCGGAGCCGGACGGCGAGCATTCGCGCAAGTGCCTGGATGCCTTTGAAGAGGGGCTTAGGGCAAACGGCAACGAGATTGTAAGGGAGTTTGCCTGCCAGGGCGCGATTGATCCGAATCTGCTTGAAACGATGCGCAAAATGGCGACCGGCGGCAACTCGCCCCATCCTATCACTCCCGAGCGACTTGCGCGCTGGGCGGAGGCTGCGAAACACCCGGACGAGAAGGATCTGGCGGACGCAAAAGCAGCATTTGCGGGGATAGAATAAATTTTAAAACAAGCCGCGCAAACCGCTGCGCGGCGAAGCAAAACCAGATAAAATTTCAAACTACTTCACGCGCGATTTGAAAAATTTCGCACTTTTAAATTTAGAGTTAAATTTCATTTCGCGCGCAACGGATCAAACAATGCCGCCGACTTTGCGCCGCTAATGCGCGCTCTAAACGCGAAAAGCGCTTTTGTAAGCGACCGCGAACGCTACCGTCATCCAATACACCGCCCGTCGCCGCTCATAGCCGCGCGACAACTTATCTATCGTCGCTCATTACCGGACCGCCGAAGCGGTGCGGAGCGTGAGCATAAAAATATTTTAGGCGTACTCTCAAGAGGACATCACCGAGCTTAATAAATTTTAGTGCGGTACTTTTACTATGCGCTCGTAAGCATAAATAAAATTCTTTAGCAAAATTTTTAAGACAAAAGTAGCAAAAAATTTGCAAGCAACGGATAAAATTTCATTATGGCTAAGATTCCATTGTGATCGCAATCATATCCGTTCTATCTGCCCATAGCTTTTTAAATTTCGCTTTTTGCCTCGCTTATTGTTTTATTTAATTTCGCAGCAAATTCCTCTTTGCTTATTTCTTTAAACGCTTCGTTGGGTACGGCGATAAAAAGACTTCCTTCCAGCAAAATTACCAAAAAATCGCGCTCCATTACCACCTCACAAAATTCCGCATCGTAAATGAGCGTATCTCGCTCACTTACTAATATAAATTGCCCCTTTAAATCGTCTGAAATTTCAATGCTAAAATCGCCGAAAGTGACATTTTTATTCTTATCATATATCGCGGAATTTAGTAGCCACGATCTAACGCAAATAGCGTAAATATAAAAAACTGCGCAAGCAGTAGGCAAGATCGCTCCTAAGCTCTTTATCCAGGGCTTATCGCCATAGTACTTGCGTACAAACTGTCCTCAAAAATAAAAAGACAAGCCGAAAACGCAAAAGCGAAAAGCAAATCTGTCGCGCAGACGGCGCGGATGAACTTGCTCCCTTTATAAATTCTGCGCGAAATTCTAGTTCTCATTTTAGCGAATTTTCGGTTATCTTGCAGCGAGTAAGAAATCAGCATATCTTTCCTTTAAAATTTCGCTTATTTTAGCTAAAATTAGCCAAAATAAAAAGATCTGTAAAATTACATTGCACGATGCGTTTGCGCCTCTTCGGCGATACGGCCACGTAGATAGAAAGACACTACTAATGCAAGCGGTAAAAGGGCAAGCTAAATTTAATAAAATTCCTACTGAAGGAGGGATTGTGAAAAATACAGCATTCATCACGGGCGCTACGAGCGCCGCCGTCATCCAATACGCCGCTCGTCGCCCTACAACGGCCTGAGCGCGAAAAACTCGCTTCTGCAAGCAAGTGGCCTGCTAGAGTTGCGGTCGCGATCATCGGCTACCCCTGTCGTTACGCACCATAGGTGTCGCTGTCGGGCGCCGTCCGCCGCCGCGCGACAACCCATACGCCGCTAACCACCTGCGCGACAACCCGTCGCCGCTCATCGCCGCGCCGCTTTGTCGCTGTACCGAATCCAAACCGAACCGCTAAATTTTAAATTCTTCAAAAGTCTCATCGCGCGTAAATTTTAATTCGGCAAATGCGCAAAATTTAGGTAAAATTCCACCCAAACGCTTTGACGGTCAAAATTTAAAGGGGCGAAAATGACGAATTTCGAGTACGCTAGTCGCATTAACGAGGCTGCGGGGCTAAATTTAAGCTTAGATTGCGAAGAGATCGATCTACAGGATAAGCTTTACGGGCTTTTTCAGTGCTTTATGCCTGACGGTGCGGGCACGCGGGCGGTGTTTGCGCCGCTGTAAAACGGCACCGAGCTGCAAGCGCGTATAATGCCGATCTACGCAGCCACGGCGCAGCAGACGCGGGAAGCATTCGATCAAGGCGTGGCGCCCGGGTATTTTTGCCCGCCGCAGGATCAGAAATTTGATGA
The DNA here is from genome assembly GCA_963528045.1 of uncultured Campylobacter sp. Classification (GTDB taxonomy): domain Bacteria; phylum Campylobacterota; class Campylobacteria; order Campylobacterales; family Campylobacteraceae; genus Campylobacter_B. Next base: position 10,092 of record CAURUA010000037.1, read on the forward strand.
CGAAGCGCTTAAAAGCTTAGCTTTAGCACACGTTCGAAATTTAAAAATTTTCGCAGATTTTCTAGGCAAGAGTGAGCTTTTAAAGATGCTTGAGCAGATAAAATCGGCTCGCGTGCAGGAAGGTTTTGATTTCGCGCATAACAAAGACGAGCTTGCGGACGCCGTCTATGAGGCGATCACGGAGTGGATGATAGATGCGCCCAAGCTCGATGTGAAGCTATGGGTGCTCGGCGAGGCGTACTATTCAATCAACTGCGACTACCTGCTACCTGCGTACTTGCAGTATCCAAACTACGCGCAAAGGCCGCAAGAGGACTTTTTAAAGCCCTACTTCGAGCTGTATCTAGCGGGACGGCAGATCGCGTTTGAGCGCGGCGAGGTCGTGGTTTTCACTCACTAAATTTACGCGGGCAAAGGAAGCGAATGGGCGCCCACGAGCTGTTAAAATTTGAGCCTTTCAAAAAAAGGAAGCGAGCGACGTCCACGAACGACTAAAATTTAAGTTCAGTAAGTATGAGCGCAAATGCTTATCGCATATCCAAAAAATCTGCGTCCTAATCAAGCAATCTAGCAAGTTGCCTATGTCGCGTCAAATCGCTTAAAATATTTCTGCTTTGCGTAGCTGCGCCGCTTTCAGCACCTTGCTAGAGCAAAATCTCCGTACATCGTTTATGTTTGGATCTTTGAATTTTTCCATCACTCTGCTGCCCTCACTTTGTATGAGGTACTCAAATAATTTACTTGCGCTAGCGCTTGCTAGTTGAAATTCATCTAAATTTTAAAGCAGAATTTCGCCGCAGAATTTTATGGAATTTCGCTGCCGCAAATCTCACAAGCAATAAAATTCTATCGATTTACGCTCTTAAATTTGCTCAAATCGCCGCCTGTTTTATAAAATTCTTCAGCGTCGATCATAGTACCATCAGGCAGCTTACAAACGGTGTAGTCCACGCCGTTGCCGTCTTTGCGGACGATCAGCTCGCCGCCGTTTTTGATACAAAAATCCCCCGCAGCGCTAGCCTCTGCGCTCACCGAAGCGAAAGCACCCACCACAAGCACCACTGCAAAAAATCTCTTAAAACTCATTTAAATCCTTTCGTTTAATTTTGCCCGTTTTTAGGGTTAAGCTTAAATTTAGACGCCAGATACGCTAAACCTGCGCCTAAATAAATAAACCGCCCTCCTCGAACACCGATAATAGCGTTTCAATGTTAAATCCTACCTATAAGCCAAGTCCGCTCGCCGATGTAAAATCAAAGCCACCAGACTTCATCCAATGCAAAATTTAACATCATAAAATTTTGCCTTCAATAAAATTCTAGCAGCAAAATCCAAGCCGCATCAAAGCTATTTCTGCCGTAAAATACCGGCTATAAAAGCGAGGGCTATGGCAAACACTAGCTCAGCGGCAAGGTAAGCGCAGATACTAAACAATCTCGCCTATAAGCGCGAGCCGCACCCAAATCCTATAAATTTAACCGCCGCTAGCCGTTCTTGCGCGCAAACTCGCTCATAAAAGCGACTAGTTTTTCAACGTCCTCGTAGTTTATCGCGTTGTAGATCGAGGCGCGGATGCCGCCTAAAACGCGGTGTCCTTTAAGCCCGATCATCCCCTCTGCCTCCGCCTGCGCGACGAAAACGGGCTCAAGCGCGGCATCTGCGATATTAAAGCTCACGTTCATCAGGCTGCGGCTAGTTTTTTGCGCGTGGCCGCGATAGAAGCCGCCGCTAGCATCGATCGCACCGTAGAGTAGCGCCGCTTTGCGCTTGTTGCGCTCGTGCATCGCCGCGAGCCCGCCGATTTCGTCCTTGATCCAGCCGAGCATTAAATTTAGCATGTAAATTCCGAAAGTATTCGGGGTGTTGCTCATCGAGTCCGCATCCGCCTGCGTCTTGTAGCGCAGGATCATCGGCGTTTTGGGGTTTGCGCGGTCCAGCAGATCCTTGCGGATCGCCACCATCGTAACGCCCGCGGGGCCGCCATTTTTCTGAATGCCGCCGTAAAACATCCCCACGCTGCTAATATCCACGGGGCGCGAAAACAGATCGCTCGAGCTATCGACTACGAGCGGACAGCCGCACTGCGGCAGCTGCGGATACTGCGTGCCGTAGATAGTGTTGTTCGAGCAGATGTAGCCGTAATCGGCGTCGTCAGAGAATTTAACCTCGGGGATGCGGTCGAATTTGCTCTCCTCGCTGCTTGCGACCACGCGGTAGTTTATGCCGAGCACGCCCGCTTCCTTGATCGCTTTGCTCGTCCAGTTGCCCGTGTTGGCGTATTCTGCGACGCCGCCTGCGTATAGGTTCATCGGCACCTGCGCGAACTGAAGGCTCGCGCCGCCTTGTAAAAACAAAATCGTAAAATCATCCGAAAAGCCGTAGAGATCGCGTACGCGGTCCATCGCGCTATGCAGGACTTCCTCGAAAATTTTAGTGCGATGCGAGATCTCCATTATCGAAAATCCGCGCCCCGCGTAGTTTAGCAGCTCTTCTTGCGCCTGCTTTAGCACGCCCAGCGGGATGGTGCTAGGTCCTGCGCTAAAATTTAAAACCCTATCCATTTTGCCTCCTTTAGATGATTTTTGCGTTTTTGCTGAGCTGCTGTGAGCAAAGGACGAACTCGTCGCCCGCGGCAAGCTCGCCTAGGGCCACCGTTTTGCCGCCCTTTTGGATTTGAACGAGGTCTTTGGTGATCTCAAAAAATTTCGCCTTTTGCGCCAAAAGCTCATCCTTGGCGCTTAGCGTATGCTCTGCGGCGCTTAGCTTTGAGTCGATGAAGCTTTTAAATTTAAGCTCGAAATTTAAAAGCCTGGCAAGCGAGCCTGAAATTTTTGGCTCGACCGATTTTGATTTAAGCTGTAAAGCTGCGAGGCTCAGCACGTTTTGTGCGGATGAAATTTTATCTTTTATCAGCCTATCAAACGCGTCGCTTACGCCGTCTAAGCTCTGAAAGATCGCGCAAATATCGGGCAGCAGATCGATCATCGCGGCAGTGGGCGTGAGGCTTCGGTGATCGGCTACGAAATCACTGATGCTAAAATCGATCTCGTGTCCGACCGCCGAGATGACGGGCGTTTTGGCCGCGTAGATCGCGCGAGCCAAGGCCTCGTCGTTGAAACACCACAGATCCTCGCGCGAGCCGCCGCCGCGAGCGATTACGATCGCATCGTAGCCCTTCTCGTCGGCTGCGCGCAGAGCGCTTATGATCGAAGCAGGAGCGCCCTCGCCTTGCACTAGCGCGTTATACAGATCAATCTTGCAAAGCGCGAAGCGGTCCTGCGCCGTGCGAAGCATATCCGCCTGCGCCGCGGAACCCGCGCTCGTGATGATCGCGATACTTTGGGCAAATTTCGGAAGCTGTTTTTTGTGCGAGGGATCGAAAAGCCCCTCTTTGCTAAGCCTTTCTTTTAGCGCGGCAAACGCTGCTTCCAGCTCGCCCTCGCCGCTTTTGCGTATGTTTGATACCTGGATCTGATACGCACCCGTGGGGGCGTATAGCGAGACCTTGCCGCTTACGATGAGCTTATCGCCGACGGCGGGGATAAAATTTATCCGCGCGGCGTTAAATTTAAACATAGCGCAATCGATCGCCGCGCTTGCGTCTTTGATCGTAAAATACCAGTGCCCGCTCGTGCTTTGAATTCTAAACTTAGATATCTCGCCCTCGACCTCGACGAAGCTAAAACTCGTCTCTAAAAGCGTCTTAGCTTGGGCATTTAGCTCGCTTACGCTAAGCATCGTCGCTCTTTTGCGCGATTTTCTCCGCGATGAAAAGCGTGCTGACGTCGAAGCTGAAGCCCTTTTGCACGCGCAGCCCAAAGCCCGCGTTTTTAAGCTTTTCGCTAAAGCTCGCGGCGTCTAGGAAGCTGCCGATGGAGCTTGGCAGATACTCGTAGGCTTCTTTGTTTTTCGAGATGAAGGCGCCGATTTTGGGTAAAATTTTGCTCACGTAAAAATCTCTGATTTTAAACGCGAGCCCGCCGCTTGCAGCTTTGGTAAATTCCAAAACCACCAGCGAGCCGCCAGGTTTGATGACGCGGTTAAACTCCGCAAGCGCCGCGTCCAGCTCCACGACGTTTCTTATGCCGTAGCTGATGCTTAAAATATCCACGCTCGCGTCATCTAGCGTCGTGGCGCCCGCGGTTGCTTTGATAAACTCGCAGCTAGGGAATTTTTGCCTCGCTACTTCGAGCATCCCTTCGCTCGGATCGATTCCCACGATCCGCTCGATCTGCACGCCGTGCTGCGCCGCCCCGTCGCGCCACGAGCTTATCATATCACCTGTGCCGCACGCGACGTCGGCGATACTCACGAGCTTTCCTTTAAGCTTTTCAAGCGTCAGCTCGACCGCTTTCTTGCGCCACGAAACGTCCACGCCGAAGCTTATGGCGCGGTTTGCCAGATCGTAGGTAGGCGCGATCTCATCAAACATTTTTATGATTTTTTCCTGTTTTTGCACGGGCTTTCCTTATTCGTATGCTTTGATTTTGCGCAGCGATCTTTTTAGAGCGCGCAAAAGAGGCTCTTTTTCATTTAAAATTTTTTCCTCCAGCTCGGCGCGGCGGTCATTTAAGCGGGCGTCCAGAGCCAGCAGATACGCAAACGCGACGCCGCTTTTATCGCTTGCTTTTTGATAGATCGCGATGAAATTTTGCCACACGCTGATATCTTGCAGCGCGCCGAAATCCTCGCAGGCAGCCTTGGTGCGCTTAAACAGATCTCTGACGCAGCCTTCATCAAAGCTTCTTGCAAAAATTTCAAGCGCGTATCGTAGCCTCTTTAGCCCTATACGTACGTCGTGAAATGCCTGCAGTAGTGAGTCTTGCTTTAAATTTTTTAGCTCCGCGCGCAAGCTTTTGATTAGCTTGCAAAGGCGGGCGGAGGCGAACTTTTTTGAAATTTTTTCATATTCGCTGCGCGCGTAGATGCCGTCCGCGCCGTTTAAAAAGCCGCTAATAGCGCCGTTTAAATCTGTAAATTCCGCGCTAGAGAGAAATTCTAAAATTTTATTCTCCGAGCGCTTCGCGATAAGATTTAGCTGTTGCAAAAAGCTCGCAGGCGCGTCGTCGGCCCTTAAAAACTCCGCAAAAACGTGAAGGTCTCGCAGCTGATTGGTGCGGCTCATAAATTCTGCGAGGAGTTTTAAAATTTCATCCTTTTTTTCAGCTTCGAAAAACGGCGCGGATAGCTTCAAAACGGCTCTAAATTTGCGGATCTGCACGCGCAGCTCGTGAAGCGCTTCGGGGGCTAGGCTTTTTTGATACTCGCTTTTTGCGCCGCACGCCCTCGTCCATGCCAGCTCAAGCGCCAAACGCGCGAGCTTAACGCTGTCCGCGTAGGGCGGCGCGAAAAATTTAACTCGGCTAAATTTTTTAAAAACACTGCGGGCGTGCGCGAAATCAAGCGAGCGCGGCGGGATGCCGTAGCGCGCCAGATAGCGGCTTTTGTAGCGATAATCGTCAGTGATCTCGCAAAAATCGGTGCTGCCGAAGGTTTTTGCAAAATCAAAATTTGCGCTTGCCGCCTCGTTTTGAAATTTCGCTCGTAAAATCGCGAGCGTGCTTAGCTCGCCGCCGTAAAGCTCTAGCCAAAACTCCGCCTCGTCGTTAGCAAAGCCGTAGCGGTTCTTTTGCACAACGCGGGCGATCCTGCTTTTTAAAGCCTCTTTGAAATCATCTTTTGAAATTTTAAAATTTAGAGTTTGTCTGTCGAGGTCCTCTTTTTTATGGTGCAAAGAGCATTCGTTGTTTTGGCGGATGTAGTAAATTTCGGGGTAGAACGAAGTATAAAACCAAGCGATCTTTACCTTGCGACATTTCAGCCCCGCACGCTCTAGCGTCCGCAGAATCGAATCGTCGCTCAATAAAAATTTACGCTTAGTTTGCATACCCGCTCCAAAAATAAAGTGGGTAATAATAGCAGAAAATTCTTTAAACTATCTACACTTTTCGCAGTCTTCGACCGTAGCGGTGATATTTAGCTTGCGGATGAAATTACCCGCTTTGCGCTCGATATTTTTCAAAACGTCCTTATTAAAGGCATCGTCCATGAAAAGATCCGTGACATTGCCGCATTTTTCGCATACGACGTGAATGTGCGGCATCTGATAAATGTCGTAGCGGCTCTTTTTATTCGGCGCATTGACCTCGACTACGACGCCTTCGTCGAGTAGGGTGTTTAAATTTTTATAAACCGTCGCTAGCGAAATAGATGGATAGTCCTCTTTGATCCCCTCGTATAGGTCATCTATACTTGGATGTTCGTGGCGATCCAGCACCTTTAGGATGCACAATCTTTGAGGAGTTGCTTTCAAACCGCAAGTTTTGAGTAGTTCTACGTGGCTCATTTTTGTCCTTCAAAAAATTTTAAAAAGATATTATCAAATTTTACTTTAAACAAAGTTGATATTAACTAATACTTTTTATCACTTAATATTCGCTCGGTTAGAGTTTGGATATCCAAGCCCAAGCTGCACTCCACGTCGGCGGTCTTGCCGTGCGGCAAAAAGATATCGGCAAACTCGAAGCTCACGATCTTTACGTCCGAAATTTCATTTTCCTGCAAAAATGCGCTTAAAATTTCACCGACGCCGCCCTTTTTGGCGTTGTCGCTAAAGACATACCAAATTTTATCTTTACGAGCTAAGCTTCGCAAAAACTCGGCGTCTAAAGGCTTTGCAAAGACTAGATCTACGGCATCCGCCTCTATCTGCCCCTCTAGCGCCTCAGCCGTTTTATACGCTCTGCCAGCGCCGTTTCCGTAGCCGATCAGTGCTACGTGCGCGCTATCGCTGCGCTTTAAAAACACCGATTTTGCAAGCTCTACCGCAGGCGTATCGATTTCGCAGTCCAAAATAAAGCTTCCGCGCGGATAGCGTATCGCCAAAACCCCCTCATGCGCGTAGGAATACTCGATGATTCGTTTAAAGCTCGCCTCGTCCCGCGGTGCGCACATGCTGACGTTCGGGATCGCGTTTAAGAAGCTCACGTCAAAGACCCCCTCGTGCGTCTCGCCGTCCTCGCCCACGATGCCCGCGCGATCCATCGCAAGGACTAAGCTTAGATTCATAATCGCCGCGTCATGGACGATCTGATCGAAAGAGCGCTGCATGAAGGTCGAATATATCGTAACGTACGGCTTAAAACCCTCGCGCGCCATCGCTGCCATCGAGCTTAGCGCATGCGGCTCGGCGATCGCGACGTCCCAGAAGCGGTGGGGAAATTTCTCGATCAGCTTATCCATGCCGGTGCCACTTGGCATCGCAGCGGTTACGCCCACGACGTTTTCATGCTTGGCGGCTAAGCTTAAAAGCGCCTCGGCGTAAATTTGCGTGGCGCTTTTGGCGGCGGATTTTTTCTTAAATTCTCCGCTTTGAATGTCGAAAGGTCCTACGCCGTGCCAGCTCTCCAAATAGCCCTCGGCCTTGTCATACCCCTTGCCTTTGATCGTCTGAGCGTGCACGACGACGGGCTTGCGCGCGCTTTTTGCCGTCTTTAGCGCCGATATTAGATCCTCTAGATTATGCCCGTCCACGGGACCGATGTAATCAAGCCCAAGCTCCTCAAAATACATCCCAGGGATGATGAGCTTTAAGGAATTTTCAAAGCGCTTTGCCATATATGTCGCGCTCTGCGGAGCGTGGGAGAGCAGCTCTCTTACGTGGGATTTAAATTTTTGATAGGTTTCGCCCGCCATCGCTTGGCTTAGGTATTTGCTAAAGGCGCCGATCGGCTTGCTGATACTCATTTTGTTGTCATTTAGGATGATGATGCAGGGCAGACGCAGATCGCCGAGCTCGTTCATCGCCTCATAGGTCATGCCGCCGCTCATCGAGCCGTCGCCGATGAGCACGACCGGCACGCGATCTTCGCGCTTTAGACTTATCGCTTTTGCCGCGCCCACGGCTAAAGAGATCGACGTTGAGGCGTGTCCTGCGACGAAGTAGTCAAATTTACTCTCGCTAGGCTTCGTGTAGCCGCTGATGCCGCCGAATTGCCTAAGCGAGCCGAACTCCTCCCAGCGATCCGTCAAAAGCTTGTGCGCGTAGCTTTGGTGGCTTACGTCGAAGATAAACGGATCGCTCGCGGCGTCGAATACGTAGTGCATCGCCACGATGAGCTCGACCGCGCCCATGTTTGAGCTTAGATGACCGCCGTTTTTGCTCACGACTTCGATGATGCGCGCTCTGATCTGCGCGCAAAGCTCCCGTAGCTCCTCTAGGCTTTTATTTTTAATATCCACTTAAAATTTCTCCCAGAGCGCCCAAGACGCGATCGTTTTGCCCCTGCGTGCCGATCGTGATACGCACGGCGTTTAGCTCGTAGCTTTTTAAATTTCTAATGATAATTCCGCGGCGCAGAAGCTGCTCGCAAAGCTCGCTGCTATCTAACGGCGGGCTAAGTTTGAACGTGATGAAATTTGCGTAGCTAGGGCTAAATTCCAAATTTTGCTCGCGCGCAAAATCCTCGAAGCGCTTCATCTGCGCGGCGTTGTTTTGCAGGCTCTTTTGCACGAAAGCTTCATCTTTTAGCGCCGCAATCGCCGCTGCGAGGCTAAGCGTCGTGATATTAAAAGGCGGGCGCAGCTTATAAAGCGCGCTTATGATCATGCGCGGCGCGATACCGTAGCCTACGCGCATACCGCCCAGGCCGTAAACTTTCGAGAAGGTGCCTAAATAGAGCACGTTTTTAAAATTTTGAATTAAAAATTTTGGATTGAGCTTTTTGCGTTCATCTTTAAACGCCGCAAATTCGTTATATGCGGCATCGATCACTAAAAGAGTGTCCTCATCCACGCTGCGAGCGAACTCATACACCGCCTCCGCATCCAAGCATTCGCCCAGCGGATTGTTCGGCACGCACAAAAAGATGACCGAAATTTCATCCCTGTGCGCGTTATAAATTTTTAAAAGCTCGGCTAGATCGTGATCCTGAGCGTTCGTTTTGTAAACTTTAGCCTCGCAGTGGCTTGCGTAGATGCCGTACATCGCGAAAGTGACGCCCGCTTGCAGTATCGCGCGGCGCGAATTGAGCTTGGCGTGCAGCGCAAACTCGATGATCTGATCGCTGCCCGCGCCGATGATGATATTTTGCGGCTCTACGCTGAATTTCGAGGCGAGCGCGCCCTTTAGCACATACATCGAATCATCGGGGTAAAGATGCGCACAGGCGGCGTTTTGCACGATTGCCTCCCGCACCGCCTCGCTAGTGCCGAAGGGGTTTTCGTTGCTGGCAAGCTTTAACACGTCCTGCTTGCGGATACCAAACTCCCGCACCACAAGCTCGATCGGCTTGCCCGCTTCGTAATTGCTTAGATTTTCTACGAATTCGTTAAATTTCATCACTCCCCTCCGTTTATGTAACTTCCCAACCAGGTGATTTCGTGCCCGTTTTTCTGCGCGTTTTGCAGCACGCGCGCCACGCGCTCATCGTCGATGTGTCCCTCAAAATCGACATAAAAGATGCATTTAAAATCCCTAAGCTTAACAGGGCGGCTTTCTAATTTGGTTAAATTTATGCCCTCGTTGCGAAACATCTGCAAAAAGTCTACGAGCCCGCCCGGGCGGTCGTCGGTTTTGGCTAGGATGCTCGTTTTGTTGCGGTCGCTCTTTTGGTTTTTAAAGTCGCTCAGCACGAAAAAGCGCGTGCGATTGGCGGAGTTGTCCTCGATCTTTTGAAACATCATCGGCACGCCGTAAAGATCGGCGGCGATCTTGGAGCAGATCGCGGCGGAGTGCGGCGTGGCAGCTGCCATCTGTGCAGCAAGTGCTGTAGATTTGGTCGCGGTAAATTTGACGCCGCTAAGGCCGTGATCGTCTAGAAATTTAAGGCACTGATTGTATCCTTGCGGATGCGAGAATATCTGATCCACGGTGCTTACGTCGTCGCAGTGGCTCGCAAAGCAGTGGTGGATATCCATATAAATTTCGGCGACGATCTTGACGCCCTCGTATTTTCGCAAGCAATCAAGCGTCGCTCCCACCGCGCCTTCGGTGTTGTTTTCGATCGGCACGACGCCGTATTTGGCCTCGCCGCTATCAAGCTCCTTAAAGACCGCCTCGATGTTCGAGAGCGGCAGATAGGAGCTTACCGCGCCGAAGCGGCTCTTGGCGGCTTGGTGCGAATAGGTGCCGAAAGGCCCCAAAAACGCGACTATCTGCGGCTTTTCTAAATTTCGCGAAACCGAGAAAATTTCAAAAAATATCGCCTCGATCGCCTCTTTGCTTAAATTTCGCGCCTTTCCGCCGTCCAGCCTGCTGATGATCGAGCGCTCGCGCTCTGGGCGGTAGATCGCGCTGCCCGCGGTCTGCTTCAGCTCGCCGATCTTTTTGACAAACCCCATGCGCTCGTCGATAAGGCGCAAAATTTCATCATCCAGCCTGTCGATACAAACGCGCAGATCATCGATGTTTTGCATCA
>CAURUA010000038.1:0-19061 GCA_963528045.1 uncultured Campylobacter sp.
GCAAAATCCGTAGCAAATTCGGCGGGAAATTTTATTTCAAATTCCACCGAAAATTTCATTAAAAATTCTACTGCAAATCCTACTTCTTGCGAGCTTGTCGCGCACATAGACGTTAGCGACGTTTATGCCCCAAGCGCAAGCGAGATTGCAGGCTCGGTATTTCAAAACGCGTACGTAGAGCAAACTGCGGTACAAGGGCGCATCACGCTGCTAAAAAACGAGCTTGCAGAGCAAATCGCGCGCATAAAAAAAGTCGCAAGCTCGCTTGCCGCGCCTAAAATTTCAGCGTTTTTTACCTGCGCCGATCCGATCCACCGCGTGCATGAGCGGCTGATTAGGCATATGATCGACAAGGCGGATTTCGTGGTGATTTTTTTAACCGGCACGAGCGGCGCGGATGCCCTGCCCTACGAACTACGCAAAAAAACGCTAAGCTATTTACTGCAAAATTTTTTGGTTGCGCAACGCGCCATGATGATCGATCTGGGCTCGCTTGCGATTTTTGACGATAAGCCCGCCCTGCAATGCGCGATCGCAAAAAATTTAGGTATAAACAAAATAATTTTCGGGCAAAATCACGCAAATATGGAGCTGTTTTTCGAAGGAGGCGGCGTGCATTCGGTGCTGGACGAGTATCAAAAGCGCGGCGAAATAGAGATTTTGCTGATGCCAGAATACGTCTATTGCGAGAAGTGTAAGGTGCTCGTAAGCACGAAAAACTGCCCTCACGGCGCTCATCATCACGTGCATTACCGCACTCAAAATCTCAAGGCACTGCTGCGCGCGGGGATTTTACCGCCCGCGATTTTTATGCGTAAAGAGATCTCGGCGATGATTTTAAGCGAGCTTTTTCCTGCGCGATTTTCGGATCTACAAAAGCTCTACGACGAGCTTTTTCCAAACAGCGGGATCTTGCAGAGCCACGGCGAGAGCGAGTTTTACGAGCAGCTTATGCAGCTGTATCAAACCAGCGCGCTAAAGACGTAGCGCTCGAGGGTGCAACGCAAAAAAATGACGCGGAATTTGCGGCATCTAGGCAAAGAGTAAAATTTCGCGGCGTTAGAATTTACGGCGGCTAGACGTAAAGTAAAATTTCATAGTGCGGAAAGAAAGGACTGTGCGGAATTTTATAGCATAAAGAGCGGCGGACGCAGATTTAGCGTAAAATTTTGTGGCGCAACGAAGCTAAATTTTTAAAGCATTAATGGTGCGATAAAAGAGGTTTTAAATCTTAAAGGCGCGGCTACGTAGCAAATTTATAACGACGCAATAAAATCGTGCGACGAAGCGGATTTAAAATTTTTAAGGCGCGGTGGATGTGTAAATTAGCAGTACGGCGGATCTGAGTTTTAAGTCTGCCGAGAGTGAGCTTAAATTTAAAAAGCTAGGCGGTTGCAGTAAGCCGCGGCGCATAAATTTGGGCAAGGCACAACGACTGCCGCTCGCGCAAAATACCGTGCGTTTGCGGACGGGTTTGAAAACTCCGCGCAAGCGAGCAAAATTTTAAAATTTTTACGCAAATGAGTAGAATTTTAAAATTCCTACATTAGCGAGCGAAATTTTTGTGGCGAGCGAGTAGAACTGATTTCGTGTAGGCGGGCGAAATTTAAATTCTATATGCACGAACAAAATTTAAAATTTCTGTGCGTGGGCGAATTTAAAATTTTCGCGCGAGCAGATGCTCTAATTAAAATAAGCGGTAAAATTTTAAAAACCAAAATTTAAAAGGACAATTATGGATAAAATTTTCGTTACATTTTTCGGCGTGGGGTTGCTAAAGCCCGCGCCGGGCACTTGGGGCAGCATCGCCGGCTGGATAGCGGGGCTTGCAATCTTGATGCTGGCGGGAGAGGTGACGCTGTTTTTGTGCGCCGGCCTCGTCTTTTTCGTCTCGCTTAAGATCGTAGGCGATTATGAGAAGCGGATCTGCTCGCACGATAACAGCGAGATCGTCATCGACGAGGTCGTGGGGGTGTGGATCGCGATGTGCGTCGCCGCGCCCGTGGACGAGATCTTTTCGCTGTCGCTGCCGGAGCTAATCGCGGGCTTTGAGAGCAGCAGAATCTCGGTCGTTGCGATGATTTTGGCACTGCTGTTTTTCAGGGCGTTTGACATCCGCAAACCCTCGATCATCGGGCGCGTGGATCGCGACGTGCCAGGCGGGCTCGGCGTAATGCTGGATGACGTGCTGGCGGGCTTTTTCGCGGGGCTCGGGGTCTTAATAGTTATCTCTTTAGGGATCAAACTCTGCGCCGCGGGATTGATTTTTTAAGCTTTTTTGGGCGGATTACTGAGAATACAGCGCGATTGTAGGCGCTATCAAGCACCGAAATTTTAAAACCGCATCTTGAGCGGGCTTATGAAATTAGTGCAAATTTAACTCCTGAGGCGCGAGCACGCTTGGAATTTAAAATTTAAGCGGTATTTATTCGCGTAGCCTGCAAATAAAGCAAATGTAAAATTTAAAATTTTGCACGAGTCGCGATAAAATTTGCGTGACCTTAAATTTTAAATTTCTCAGCCTGCAGAATTCTACGGCGTGAAAATTTTAAGACGTAAATTTCTGGGTGCGCGCAGTTGCGATACAGAATTTCGTAGTAAGAATTTTTGCAGTCTGGCGGCGCAAAATTTCTACGATATAGAATTTTAATTGCGCTGCAAGAATCAAAATTATGCCGCCTGAAATTTCGTGCGACTAAATTTAAAATAAAGCGGCAGGCGCAGCTCGCGCGATAAATTTTAAAATTTATCGCTAATCGCAGGCAGTTTAGCAGGGCGCACTATTAAATTCCAGCAATATTTATGGTTTTTCTTGTAGCATTGCCGCAAATGCGGGTATCGACGCAAAAAATTTAAAGGAACGAAAAATGCAAAAGAGCGCGATTGAGATACGCGGCATTCCCGCCGCCGTTTGGGGGAACCGCTCGGAAAAGGTTTATATCTACGCTCACGGGCAAGGCGGAAGCAAAGATGATGCGGAGTTTTTGGCTTCCGTCGTTTGCGAGCAAGGCCGGCAGGTAATTAGCTTTGACCTGCCCGGGCACGGACAGAGGCGGCACGAGCCCGCTTCTTGCGATCCGCGGCGCGCTATTTTGGAATTTCGCGAAATTTTATCGTATGCAAGGAACCGCTGGGACGAGGTCGCGCTGTTTGCCGTTAGCCTAGGGGCATGGCTCGGCCTGCAAAGCTTCCGCAACGAAAAGCTTAGCGACTGCCTCTTCGTCTCGCCGATACTTGATATGAAATACGTTATTTCGAATATTATGCGTAGGGCTGGCGTTAGCGAGGAGCGATTGAAGCAAGAGCGAATGATTTTGACCCCTGTCGGGCAACCGCTTTTTTGGGAATATTGGAGTTTTGTTTTAAACAATCCGATCACAAAATGGGAAACGCCGAGCTGGATTCTATATGCAGAAAACGACGATATGACGCCTCTTTGTATCGTTAGAAATTTCGCGCAGAAGTTTGGCTGCACCTTAAGCGTTATGAAAAACGGCGAGCATTGGTTCCATACGCCGCAGCAGCTAGATTATTTACGCAAATGGATCAAATCGGCGGTTGCGAATCGGCGATAAAATTCTATGAAAGACTTTTAAAACTCGCGCCGATGAAATTCCGCGCGCTTTTGGAGTGCGAATTTCATAAATTTAAGATAATCTTGATATTTGCTTTGATACGCTTGTTTTATAAGGCGCCTTTCGTAAATCCCAGCTCACATCGCCCCGTCGTGCGAGGCATCATCTAGCTTCAAAGCACACATTTCATAAATTTAACCGCAATAGCATAAATCATGACCGATAGAATTGCAAACTAAAATATTATTAAAATTTAGCCGATAAGCTGTCAATACGAATGCAAAAATGCCGATTTTAAAGCTAAATTTTAAAAAATGCCTATAAATATGAATTCTTGAAATATTAGCATGTTTTGGCACGAGGTGCGAGCCGACGCACGGCTACGCACTTCACTAGCACTATCGCGCTTATGCTACACGGACGCTTTACGAATCCATAGCAGTAGCGCGATTAAATTTTAAAAATTATTTGCCTATCCTAAAGCCGTTTAGCTTCATATAAGTCGTATCTTTATGAAATGCTTCGCAACGCTCCCTGTTGCGGTTGATGTTTTCGGTTGTGAAGAAATAGCCATCACTATCTTGACGTAAGGTAATCGTCGCGCAAAAGATCATATCGTTTTTGAGTTTCGGTCCTACGCCATAGGTAAAGCTTTGATTGACTGCTAAGCTACGTGCCAGATCGCTATCGCTAAACTGTCTGGAACCCGTCATGCTCTTTAGCTCGCGAAAATTTCCTTGATTTAAGTAGTCGCGTTGTATATCTTTAAATACGCCTTCAAGCTCAACTGCATAAGCTTTTACTAAAACCTCATCCTTAGCACCGCTTAATTTAGGATATATTATTTTTACTATCACGAAGATTATAATAGCTAAAAATATTATCCCGCTTACGCCGCCGCCTACTGCCGCACCTTTTCTCATTTTCATCATTTTACTCCTTCGTCGATGTCCTTTACCAAGGCATCTATTTTTTTATTAAGCATGAAATTTTCATAGCTTTTTTGGATATAGGCTTCAAGCAGTTCGCCCGCATCCAGATGATCGCTGCCGCGAGTTAAAATCCGCCAGTCTCTACCGAAGACCTTTGCAAAGTCATCATCCAGGCTTATCGCGTATTTTTTCGTCAAAGACTTACTCGTTAGCTGAACTGAAATTTCTTTCATTTCTCGCCCAAATTGTCGCCTGCCAAAATATCGTCGATCTGTTTGCTTAGATCCTCATCGCTCATCTTGCGATATGCCAGATCGTTTTCAAGCGTGCCAAGCTGCATTCCCAAAGCCTCGTTTTGCGCCTTGACCGTCGCTAGCTCAGTGCGTAGCTTTTCGTTTTCGTCTCTAGCCTCGGTGTATCGTCTAATCAGCTCAGCTACTTTATTGCTTAAGCCCTCGACCTTTTTCTCTTCGTCAAAGATTGATTCCATTATTTCGCCTTTTCTGATATAATTTAAATGAAAATATTACCCAATTTTGGCTTTAAAAAAGGAAAAATTTTGCAAAATTTTAAAATCGAGAGCAAATTCTCTCCGAGCGAGGATCAAGAAAAAGCGGTCGAAGGCATTGTCGCGGGCTTTCAAAGCGGCAACAAATACCAAACCCTTCTCGGCGTTACCGGCTCGGGTAAAACTTTTACCATGGCAAATATTATCAAGCGCCTCGGAATTCCCGCGCTCGTAATGACGCATAATAAATCTCTCGCAGCACAGCTTTATAGCGAATTTAAGGGCTTTTTCCCGCAAAATCACGTCGAGTACTTCATCAGCTACTACGATTATTATCAGCCCGAGGCCTACATCCCCAGGCAGGATCTTTTTATAGAAAAGGACAGCGACGTAAACCAAGAGCTCGAGCGCTTGCGGCTAAGCGCCACTGCGAGTTTGCTTAGCTTTGATGATGTCATCACCGTGGCGTCGGTTTCGGCAAACTACGGCCTGGGCGATCCCGCCGAATATAAAGGCATGGTGCTGTTTTTTGAGATCGGATCAAAATTTAGCACTAAATTTTTGCTTCGCAAGCTCGTCGATATGGGCTACAAACGTAACGACGACTTTTTTGATCGCGGGAATTTTCGCGTAAACGGCGACGTGATCGACATCTACCCCGCATATTTTAACGACGAGGCGTTTAGGGTTGAGTTTTTCGGCGACGAGATAGAGGCGATGTATCATCTAGACGTGCTCGAAAACAAAAAGACTCAGAGCGTCAAAAAATTTATTCTCTACCCGACGAGCCAGTTCATTGTGGGCGAGCAGCGCCTGAAATCGACGATCAAAGGGATCGAGGAGGAGCTTGAACAGAGGCTAAAATTTTTCGAGGACGCGGGCAAGCTCGTAGAGGCGCAGCGGCTGAAAGGGCGAGTGGAGTTTGATCTTGAGATGCTGGGCGCTACGGGGATGTGCAAGGGGATCGAAAACTACGCGCGCTATCTGACCGGCCAAAAGCCGGGCGAGACGCCTTATTCGCTCTTTGATTACTACGAGAGCAAGGGTAAGGACTATCTCGTCATCGTCGATGAAAGCCACGTGAGCTTGCCGCAGTTTCGCGGGATGTTTGCAGGAGATCGCAGCCGTAAAGAAACGCTCGTAGAATACGGCTTCCGCCTGCCATCAGCACTTGATAACCGCCCGCTGATGTTTGATGAGTTTATCAATAAAAAAGCTAAATTTCTATTCGTCTCCGCGACGCCAAATGATTACGAGCTGGATCTTAGCCGCGGAGCCGTATATGAGCAGATACTGCGCCCGACGGGGCTACTTGATCCGCAGATTATCTTAAAAGACAGCGACAATCAGGTTGAAATTTTACACGATATGGCAAAGGAAGTCATCGCGCGCGGCGAGCGGATATTGGTAACCGTGCTAACAAAAAAGATGGCGGAGGAGCTGAGCAAATACTATCTGGAACTTGGGCTTAAGGTCAAATATATGCACTCGGACATCGATGCGATCGAGCGCAACGAGCTCATCCGCGGTCTACGCAGCGGCGAATACGATATGCTAATCGGTATAAATCTGCTCCGCGAGGGGCTCGATCTGCCCGAAGTAAGCCTTATCGCGATCATGGATGCCGATAAAGAGGGATTTTTGCGCTCGCGCACCAGCCTCATTCAGACGATGGGGCGAGCCGCGCGAAACGTGCACGGGCAGGTCGTGATGTTTTGTAAAAAGATCACCGCTTCGATGCAAGAGGCGATCGATATCACCCAAAAGCGCCGCAAATTTCAAGATGAATACAACCGCGCTCACGGCATAACCCCACATTCTGCAAGCCGCAATATCGAGGAGAGCCTAAAGATCGAGGACGGCACCGAAATTTTAAGAAAGGGTGCCAATTTAGAGAAGATGCCTGCCGCCGAGCGCGCCAAGATCGTAAAGGAGCTCCGCAAGCAGATGCTCGAAGCCGCAGCGGCTCTGGAGTTTGAAAAGGCCGCCGCACTGCGCGATGAGATCGCAAAGCTTAGGAAGCTGTAAATCGCAAGGCCCGAAACGTCGTAAAATTTTGTCGTGAAGTAAGGCGTGAAATTTACACGTTAAATTCCGTCGAACAGAGTGTGAAATTTACACGATTTAAGGGCGAAATTTATGCGCTAGATTTGCGCAAGCCCTTACCATAAATCCGTCAATGAATTAAAGCTTGTCACAATTTTCTCTTTTAAATTTTGATATGGTATCCAAAACAATAAAAATTAAAACCATATGAGACATTGCTAGCATAAACCATTTCTTCGGTGTAATATAATATCCTCTATCCGCAAATCTCATAAAATATCTATGCCCTTTTATGCTTTCTCGTTCGCCTAAATTATCGTCTAAAATAAGAATTTGATAAGCCGTTTTCGTTTTAAACGGAAAGGGGAATTTGGAATACCAAATCCTAACTTTGCGATCTTGCAAAAGATCAAAACGTAGTATATCTCTTTGTTTGTCATATATATAAAATTCATCTATCCCTTTATAATTTAGTCCCAAGGAAACCTTCTCTACGGCTTTTCTTTCGCTATCATAAAATTGCAATAACCACCAGCTTCCTCCCCTTAACGCGGAATCGCTAGTAAAACCTGTTATTATGCCATCTGTGATTTTGAGATCACTTAAATTTTTTGGATTAGACAAAGCGACTATATAATACCATGCGTAAGCGACCAATATTAAGCAAAAGCAGATCTTTATCTTATCCCAAATGCTTAGCCATTCATAAAAATTCCTAATTGCTTTCACACCGACCTTTTAATTTAAATATTCTTATTTTAGCGCCGATCCCTTAAGTAAGTATATAAAAATTTGGCTCAACAGAACTTTAATGCAAATACAAGGGGTACTAAGTTACGATAAGCCAAATTTAAACATTCGTCCAAACCCGCCGCTTAACGCCATCTTTGCAGCTCTTTTATAAGGTTTCGCAGCTTTCACCTCATCGAAATTTAGCAGAATTTATCGTCTTTTGGAATATAGGTGCCTCGGTTGAAAAAATAGCATAAAAGAAAAACTAATATGCGAATCGGAGCTATAAAGACTCCGTATAAAGTGCCGGCGCCGCTTAACTCATCTCGCGAACCTCCCATTGCCGAAGATAGAAATAGCAAAGTAGGAAATAAAACCAAGACTAAGCTAGCCGTATTCTCAAAAGTAAAAATCGTCAAACCGGCATCTTGATTTTTTATGAAAAAGCTGCTGTATTTTTTTGTCTTGTAGCACTTTAAACAAAATGCCGTCAAGCAAATGGATAAAACTACCGCCGCGCAAAATAAAAGAGGCTCGGGCATCTGAATATCCACGTAAGAAATAAGTCGCGAAACTACCGATGTAATGCCGAACAAAAGCGCTAAAAATACCATACTAGAGCACCTAATTAGCTTATGTTTGTCGTATCGCTTCTTTAAATTCTCCGGTATTGCGGCGAATTTTTCGTCTAGCTCTTTCATCTCGGCTTGAAATTTTTCGCTCACGGCTCGCTCCTTTTAAGCGTTTAAATTTTAGAGATTATATTAAATTCGGCGCCGCATCTTTTTGATGCCGCACCTTGCGGTTAAATTTTAAAATTTACCGCGTTACATTCGCGAAGAGCCGAAAAATTTCAAACTCGGCAAAGCATTAAAATCCCCGTCCGCCTTTAAATTTAGCATTTTACCACAGCTAGCAAAGCTCTAAATTTTCCACGCGCAGCGGTCTTTCGCCCTCGAAAATCACCCCGATGCCGAAAGGCTCGCAAATATCAAGCGCGCCGGACCCCAGCAGCCACTGCG
The DNA here is from genome assembly GCA_963528045.1 of uncultured Campylobacter sp. GTDB lineage: Bacteria > Campylobacterota > Campylobacteria > Campylobacterales > Campylobacteraceae > Campylobacter_B. The sequence continues at coordinate 8,816 of CAURUA010000038.1, forward strand.
TATCGCGTGCGTAAAACGTGCATTGCGGCAGCCCAAACGGCAGATCGCAAACGGGCACGTCAAGCAGCCTAAGCTCATCCTCGCTCAAACGATACTCGCGTCTAAGCTCGTCTCGCAGGAAGACAAGAGCGTCTTTTACGTACCGATCGATGTCCTAGGCGTCGCTGCGCGAGCAAGACCCCTCATCGTCCACATCCGCCGTATCTGCAGACACGAGACAAAACGGCACCTCGCTAGAGCTTTCGCTTTTTAGCGCCAGCTCCGCATACCAAATAAAACCCTCATCCGTCGCGACTTTTTCAAGCTCGCCAAATTTCCAAGCCATTTTTTGCATTTTATTTCCGCCCCATATTTTCGCTCATCTTTTAAAATTTTGATGCCGCGCCCATTTTTGCGCGCCGTGTTTAAATCCGTGCCGAAATAGAATCCCGCTCGCTTCTTAGCGGACGGGCAATGATAACGAAGCAGATTACTTTTAAATTTTAAAATTTTAATGCAAGCCACTTTAAATTTAAAATTTCAAAAGACCCGCCGCTTGTCCGCCGCGAGCGGTAATAAAATTTTAGCGCGCCGCGGGGATCGCGCGCCGTAAAATTTCACGCCGAAATTTCAAAACGAAATTTTAAGCCGAAACTAACTCAAAATTCCGCGCCCGTAGCATAGAATTTAAAGCCCAAAAAAATCCATCGCGACGTAGTAAAATTTTACCCGTTAAATTTTATAAATTTGCGCGCTTTTAAATCCGCAAATTTAATACGCCTTTACGAGCCGTAAATTTTTTAGATATATGACGCCGTCAAAAACGCCGCCTCCATTCGGCGCAGGCCAAGAAATGGCAATTCTTTTCGGCTCCTCGTCGTATTTAGGCTCGCAATAATTCTTTGAGCAGTCTATTTTAAATACCTCTTTATCGTTGCTATCAAAATCCGTCTGGGTAGAATTTTTAGGAATTTCCAGCGTGTGGATTATACGATACGGCTCGCCCTCTTTTGTGCGGGCGGACGTTATTTTTATTAGCGTGTCTGCGCTGTCGTCCGAGGTTCTATAGACCCCGTCTTGCTCCAAGCCCGCCAGCTCGAATTTTTTCTCCTTGCTATAAAACGCCGAGATTATGGAACAGCCGCCAAAAAGCAAAGCCGCCGCAAATAACGCAAACGCTCTCATTTTTCCTCCTTAAGCGGGTTAAATTTAGTTTTTAAAACTATGAATAGGAGCCGGTATTTGGCCGCCGCGGGCGATGAAGTCTGCCGAGGAGTTTTTATTTACGCTCATCACGGGCGCGCTGCCAAGAAGCCCGCCAAATTCCAGCGTGTCGCCCTCTTTGCCCTTTGGGATTATGCGCACGGCGGTCGTTTTTTGATTTATCACGCCGATCGCTGCCTCGTCAGCTATGATCGCGGCGATCGTCTGCTCGGGCGTATCCTCGGGTATTGCGATCATATCGAGCCCCACCGAACAGATCGCGGTCATCGCTTCGAGCTTTTCCAAATTTAACGATCCTGCGCGCACCGCGGCTATCATGCCCTCATCCTCCGAGACGGGGATAAACGCGCCGCTAAGCCCGCCTACTTGGTTGCACGCCATCACGCCGCCTTTTTTGACCGCGTCGTTTAGCAGTGCCAGAGCCGCGGTTGTGCCGTGCGTGCCGACGCGCTCTAAGCCCATCTCCTCAAGCACGCGCGCGACCGAATCGCCCACGGCAGGAGTCGGAGCTAGCGAGAGATCGACGATGCCAAATTTCACGCCTAGCCGCTCGGATGCCATTTGGCCCACGAGCTGTCCGATGCGCGTGATCTTAAATGCCGTCTTTTTCACGGTCTCGGCGACCACGTCAAAGCTCGCTCCGCGCACCTTCTCAAGCGCGCGTTTAACGACGCCGGGGCCCGATACGCCCACGTTTATGATGACTTCGGCTTCGCCCACGCCGTGAAATGCGCCCGCCATAAAGGGATTATCCTCGACGGCGTTGGCAAATACGACGAGTTTTGCCGCACCGAGATCCGAGAGCCTCGCCGTCTCTTTGATCACGCGCCCCATATCGGCGACCGCGCTCATATTTATGCCCGTTTTGGTCGAGCCGATATTTACCGACGAGCAGACCTTTTGCGTCGCGGCAAGCGCGGCGGGGATGGAGTCGATTAAAATTTTATCGCCCTTTGCGTAGCCCTTTTGCACTAGCGCCGAAAAGCCGCCGATAAAGTCGATACCGACCTTTTTAGCAGCCTCGTCCATCGCTCTAGCAAGCGGCACGTAGTCTGCGGCATCCGTCGCCGCGCCGATGATGGCGATAGGCGTTACGCAGACGCGTTTATTTACGATCGGGATGCCAAGCTCTGCCGAAATTTCATTGCCGACCTTTACCAGATCGCGCGCCTTATCGGTGATTTTTGCGTAAATTTTCTCCGCGGCTTTGTCGATATCGGGATCAATGCAGTCAAGCAGGCTGATGCCCATCGTGATCGTGCGGATGTCGAAATTTTGCTCCTCGATCATCGCGATCGTTTCGGTTACATTTTTGATGTCCATATCGGCACCTTAGATGTTGTGCATGGCGTCAAAGATCGCCGAACTTTGGATGTTGATCTTTACTTTTAGCTTTTCGCCTAGCTCGTTTAGCTCCTCGCGTAGGGCCGTGAAGTCCTGCTTTTCGTCGCTGGAAACCACCGCCATCATCGTAAAAAACTCGTTTAAAACCGTCTGGCTGATGTCATCTATGTTTAGCCCAAGCTGCGCGAGCTTGGCCGAAACGCCCGCCACAATGCCAACCTTGTCCTTACCGATCACCGTTACGATCGCTTTCATCTCTACCCCTTTTTAAAATTTAGTGCTTTTGAGCGTGGAAGCCTTTTAAAACGGCTAAGCTTTGCCGCCGTTTGAAATTATCAGCGCAAACACGATTGCGACCAAAGCGTAAAATATTACCGCGAGCCATATCGCCCATCTATTCACGCCGCCGCCCCGCCTTAGAGCTTCGTCGTCCCCTTTATCCAGTAGCGCGACAAATCTATAGCAAACGAAATATTTCGCCATAGTTCCACTACTGACACTAACCGCCATTCCTATACTTCTATCATATTCATCCAAAAACGGAATAAAGCAAGAAATTACCACAACGGCAAATAGGGCTGCGGCAATTTTGTACTCCTTGCGGTACAGAAAAAAGAACAGCGTGCCGAAAAATCCCCACCAGCTCCACGTGCTTACGTAATTTAACTCGCGCTGCTTGCCGGCGGCGAAAAATTTCTCGCAGGCGCGTGCGTAAATTTCAACCTTACTCGGGGTTTGCAAGAAAATTTCCAGCTTCTGCCGAAGCAACTTGCCGTCAGATAAAATTTCTCTAGCGTAATCCGTCATCTCACTCTCCTTAGCGATAAATCCCCACGGCGGCGCGAACCTTTTGCATCAATGAAGCAGCCGTCGCAGCCGCTCTTTGCGCGCCCTGTCTTAACATCTCGTCTAAAATTTCGCGGTGACTTTGATAGTATTCGAATTTATCTCGCGCGTCTTTGAAGTAGCCCTGCACGAGCTCGTTTAGATACGCCTTAAAATGCCCATGCCCCTCGCCTCCGCGCTCGTAGCGAGCCTGTAGCTCCGTCTGCTCCGCTTCGTTTAAAAATAGCTTCGCGATATTATAGACATTGCACCCGCGCCACTGCTTAGGCGCTTCTAGCGGCTCAGAGGTCGTTACGATACTTGAAATTTGCTTCTTTAGCGTCGCGGCATCTGCAAAAATATCGATCGTATTGCCATAGCTCTTGCTCATCTTCGCGCCGTCGGTGCCCGGCACGATCGCCACTTCATCATTTACGCGCGCTTGCGGAATAGTTAAAATTTCTCCGTGGGCGTTGTTAAATTTAAGCGCGATGTCGCGGGCGATCTCGACGTGCTGGATCTGATCCTTGCCCACGGGCACGACCTCCGCGCTGTATAGCAGGATGTCCGCCGCCATCAGCACGGGGTAGCTAAACAGATCGTGTTTGCTCTCAAAACCCTTGGCGATCTTGTCTTTGTAGGCGTGCGCCCGCTCGAGCAGCCCCATCGGCGTATATCCGCTTAAAATCCAGTAAAGCTCCAGCACCTCTTTCACGTCGCTTTGCACCCAAAACACCGTCTTTTTCGGATCGATCCCCAGCGACAAAAACGCCGCGGCGGCCTCATAGGTGGAGCTTTTAAGCTTTGCACCGTCGCTTACGGACGTGAGCGCATGGTAGTTTGCGATAAACATAAACATCTGCTCGCCCGCGTTTTGCGCATCCACCATCTGCTTGATGCTCGCGAAGTAGTTGCCCAAATGCAGCTTGCCGCTGGGCTGAAGACCCGTTAAAATTCTCATCGTTGCTCCTTTAAATCAAAATCAGATCGCCGTCTACGAAGCCCGCAGCGACGTGCTTGCACTTAAAAATTTTTGCATCTGGCATCTGCTCTCGCAGCTCGCGCAGAGCCTGCACGAGCATTTTTAAAACCTGTCGCCACGAAAGCTCGCTTAAAAAATCAAGCTGCAAGCGCGAGCTTTGCGGATAAAACTCATCCTCGTCCTCGCACGCCCAGTCGTCGTCATCCGCGTCATAACTGCTTGATCCCGCCAGCTGTAGCTCGTAAGGCTCGTAAAGATCGAAGTGCCACGCGATTACGCGCTTTGGAATTTGCTCGCGCTCTAAGCCCTCTAGTAGCTCGCGCAGCTTTTGCTTTAGCGCCTCTTTCTTTTCAAGCTTATCGCCTTTGCCCTCTTTACCGTGCGGCTTGGAATTTTTGCCGCCGCCAGGGCACTTTTGTTTAGACATCTTTTTTCCTTTCAAGCCTAGCCCGTCGCAGGCGGAGCAAATTTCTTTTACGATCTTTTTTACGCTTTTATTTTCCACGTCGATTACGATGTCGGCCTTTTTTTCATACGCCCCGTCTCTTTGAGCGTGCAGCGCCGCGGCCTTTTGTAGATCGGCTAGCAGCGGGCGCTTGGCAAATTTTTTCTCCGCGTTTTCGCTGTTTTTTAAGCGATCAATAATCCCCTCAAAGCTTGATTTCAGATACACGACGGTGCCGATTTTGTTTAAATTTTTCACGGCGTAAAAGCCGCCGCCTGTGGAGATCACGGCGCAGCGGACGGACTTTTCTAAAAATTTTGCAAGGCTCTCTTCCATCTTTCTAAAGCTCTGCTCGCCCTGCTCTTTAAAAATTTGCCCGATCTTTTTATTGGCATAGCTTTCGATCATATCGTCGCAATCAAGCGCGAACATCCCGCTTTGCACAGCCAGCGCCCGTGCTACCGTGCCCTTGCCGACCCCCATAAAGCCGATGAGCACGATGTTACCGCTCTTCATCGCTCTCCCCTTTTTTGCGCGGCAGCAGCACTAGCGGACTGCCCGAAAGGGCAAAGCTCGCGCGCAGTCTGTTCATCAAATAGCGCTTGTAGCTAAAATGCAGCGCTTGCGGGCGGTTCATCACAAGAGCGATCTTCGGCGGCGCAAAGCCGATCTGCGCGGCGTAGTAAATTTTAACCGATTTGCCCCGCTCGCGAGGTATCGGATGCGCCTTTATCGCGGCTTCTACCGCTTCATTGATCCTTGCGGTGCCGAGCTTGCGCGTAAAATTTGAATAAACCTCCAAAATGAGCGGGTAAATTTTATGGATCCGCTTCCTGTCCGTCGCGCTGACGCTGATGATCGGCGCGTAGGAAAGAAATTTAAACCTATCGCGCAGATCGCGGCAAAACTCGTCGTAATCGCGCTCGCAAAGATCCCATTTGTTTAAAATTATGATTAGACCTAGTTCAAATTTAGCCGCAAGCCCCGCGATGCGCTCGTCCAGCTCGTTTAGCGGCTCGCTTGCGTCAAGTACCAAAAGCGCGATGTCGGAGTTTTGTAAAATTTTTTCGGTGCGATTTAGCGCGAAACGCTCGATGCCTTCGATCTTACCGCGGCGGCGAATGCCCGCCGTGTCGATAAACTCAAGCGTGCGCCCTTCAAATTCCGTGCTTTCGTTCACCGGATCGATCGTTGTGCCCGCATAATCGCTCACGACCGAGCGCTGCGAGCCCACAAGCGCGTTTAGGAGGCTTGATTTACCGACGTTTACCCGCCCGATGATACCCACGCCGATCGTTTTACTAGCGTAAAATTCCTCGTCGAGCCCCTCTTTCGGCTCGCCCTCGTCGTTAAAGCCCTCTATAAAATCATCAAAAATTTCATCCTCGTCCTGCTGTGCGGGCGCAGGGTCCAAAAAGCCGTAGATCCACTCTTTCAGCTCATCGATGCCGCTGTTGTGCGAGACGGAGATCGGGAAAAATTTAACGCCGAATTCGTTAAACTCCCAGCTGCGCTCCTCGTCGCGCTTGCCGTCGATCTTATTGACCGCCAGGGCTATGGGTTTGCCAAGTCTCTGCAGCGAGAAAAATATCCGCCGCTCATCATCGCTCGGAAGCAGCTTGCCGTCCGTCATAAAGATTATCAAATCCGCGCTCTTTGCCTCGCTTAGCGTCTTAGCCTGCACGCGCGCAAACAGCTCGGAGGCGTCGTCCAGGCCGCCAGAATCGATCACGCGCACGCGACGATCGAAAATTTCGGCTTCGGCTCTATTGGTATCGCGCGTCGTGCCCGCAACGTCGCTCGTGATGGCGATGCGAGCGCCCGCTAGGCGGTTAAAAAGGCTCGACTTGCCGACGTTGGGGCGCCCGATGATGATCAAACTTTTCACGTTCGTCCTTGTAGTTTTTGGCGCGATTATAACCAAAAATAGATTAAAGCCAAATTCTACGCGCTCGCTCGCTAAATTTAGCGAAATTTTATCGCAGCACTAGCAAAACGCCGCTTGAATAAAGGCGCCAAGGCGGATGATCCATCGCCGCAGACGATGCGGAGCTGGGGCGATGCGTAAATTTTATAAAATTTTAAAACCAAAGTCTGAGCGCGAAAAACTAGCAATTGAGGCGCGAAACGGGCACAACCGCGCGAAAACATAAAAACCCGCAGCTGTGTAAACTCGGCTACTTTGCTCAAGCAAGCGGCGGCGCGCAGAGCAGAGGATCGGTAAAAATCACAAAAGCAGTACCCAATATCCAAGCACTAAACTAGCGCCTGTGAGCAAGAAACGCAAATGCAATTGTCGATGTGCAAAAAACGAGCCGTCGCACCAAACATGCAAAACCGAGCCGTCGCGCCAGGCGCGCGAAAGCAGGAGGCGCGGCGAAATATTAAAACGGCGAAATATTAAAATTTAATCATTATGCGTGTATAATTTCGCAAATTTAAAGGGACGCGATGAAATACAACAACTTCTTGCTGCACCATCTAAGCGTGTATTATATGCTGATGGCGTGCTTTTACAACTCTCTTACGGGCGTTTTCGCCAAGCTTTTGGGCGCGCAAATTTCATCGCTTGAGGTCGTGCTCTTTCGCAATCTGCCCGGGCTTTTGATCCTGCTTTATAAAATCAAAGCGCGTCCCCGTACGGCGCGCTTCGCAAACAAAGGCGGTCATCCTTTTACGCTCGCGTTTCGCGGCATTATCGGGATTTTGGGGCTGATGGTATTTTTTTACAACGTCGCAAACATCAGCCTCGGTGAGGCATTTACCTTTCAAAAAACAGCGCCCATTTGGACGGCGATCATCGCGTATTTTACCCTCGGCGAAAAATTCGGCGCGATGGGCTGGTTCTCGGTCTGCCTCGGATTTGCGGGGATTGTTTTGGTAATTCAGCCGCAGTTTGGCTTGCAGCCGAGCGATATTTTTGGAATTTTAAGCGGATTATTCGCCGCAATGGCGCTTACCTCCGTGCGCGGGCTGCGCAAATACTATAGCTCCGATACGATCATCCTCTCGGCGCTTCTTGCCGGCACACTGATGCCCGCAGCGCTTATGATCGCGGCGGAATTTATAGACGCGCCCGCGCTGAGCTTTATGCTTTGCAAATTTAAAATTCCAAACGCGCAGGGCTGGCTCTTTGCCGTGCTTCTGGGGCTGCTGGGGCTGTTTTATCAAACCTACGTCACCAAGGCCTACGCCGCGACGCGCAAAGCGGGCATAGTAGCTACGATCAGCTACGCAGACATAATCTTTTCGACGCTATTTGGGCTGCTGCTAGGCGACGCCCTGCCCGGTTTCATGGCACTTTCGGGTATGGCGTTCATCATCGCCGCGGGCACGCTCGTGGCGAACCGAAAGTAGCGAGCGATGAAGCAAAAATTTTACTCCGCGTTTTGGCTAAAACATCTGGGCGTTTACTACATGCTCGTAGCAAGCTTTTATTTCGCGCTAAACGGCGCGCTAGCCAAGGTCATGGCGGAGCGGATGAGTAGCGCTGAGATCGTGTTTTTCCGCAACGTCGTAGGCATCGCGATCGTGCTGTTTTCGCTAAGGCGGGTAAAAAATCTGGGCCCGGGCGGCAAGCCGTGGCTGCTCGCGTTTCGCGGTTTTATCGGCAGCTGCGGTATCTTAGCGACCTTCTACAATATCGCTCACATCGATCTTGGCACCGCTTTTACCTTCCAAAAGACGGCGCCCATTTTCACCGCGCTATTTTCGGCGTTTTTCTTAGGCGAAAAGCTAAGCTCGCGAGGCTGGTTTGCGATACTGCTCGGCTTTGGCGGAATTTTACTCGTCGTGCGCCCGCACATCGGCATCAGCGTAACCGACGCGGTGGGAATTTTCGGCGGCATGTGCGCGGGGCTTGCATACACGAGCGTGCGCGAGCTTCGTAAACACTACGCCACTAACCTCATCGTACTGGTTTTCGTCTCGTCCGCTACCTTTCTAAGCGCGATGATGATGGCTGCGGGCTGGGCGCTTGAGGGTAGCGAGGTTAAAATTTTAGGGCTTTTCAGCGGCGCGGATTTGGCGAGGCTCGCTTATTTCAACCCGCCAAGCCTTTTTGGCTGGGTGCTCGTGGCACTTCTGGGCGTCAGCGGGATCTACTTTCAAATTTACATGACGCGCGCCTACGCCGCTTCGCGCAAAGCGGGTATCGTCGCCGCGATCAGCTACAGCGACATCCTATTTAGCATGGCGCTAGGCATTATGCTAGGCGATCACCTACCCGGCCCTATTGTGCTAGCGGGCATCGCAGTGGTAATTTTAAGCGGAATTCTAATCGCCCGCGAGCGCTAAATTTAAATCTAAATTTAAAACCAATTCAAACGCGGCATGAGGCTAAATTTTATCCGCGCCGCAAGCCTACGCTAAATTTCAGCGATATAAAAGTCTTAAAAAGCTAAGATTGCGCTAAAGTTCTACGGTGTAGAAATATTTTTCGACGGATTTAAAATTTTATGCATTTTATCGGTATCGACATCGGCTCTACCTCGTCAAAGGTCGCCGTTATGGACGAACGCGGCGAATTTTGCGAGCTGTTTTTGCTGCCAAGCGGCTTTAGCGCGGTCAAGGTCGCGCGCCAGATCAAGCAAGCCTTAGAGCAAAAAGGCTACGCAGAGGGCTTAGTGACGGCTACGGGCTACGGACGCGTTAGCGTAGAGTACGCGCAGCTTAGCATGAGCGAAATTTTATGCCACGCCCTTGGGGCACACTTTTTATTTGAGCAAGACTGCACCGTCATCGATGTGGGCGGGCAAGACACCAAAGCGATCAAAATAGAAAATGGCAAACCGGCGGATTTTATCATGAACGACAAATGCTCGGCGGGCACGGGTAAATTTTTAGAAATCAGTGCGGGCCGCTTGGGGCTTGAGCTTAGCGAAATTTACAAAACTGCCCGCAAAAATCCCGCGATTAAAATTAGCTCGACGTGCACTGTTTTTGCAGAAAGCGAGATCGTCTCGCTAAGCGCAAACGGAGCCGAAACTAGCGAGATCGCCTACGCTATCGTGGATTCCTCCGCGCAAAAGGTCGCCTCTCTCATCAAACGGCTGGAAAATCAAATTTATTTTTTAAGCGGCGGACTTAGCAACGTGCCGCTCTTTAAGCAGCTTCTAGGCGAGCATCTGGGGGCTGAAATTTTTACTCACGAAAACGCAATCTACTGCGGTGCGATGGGCGCCGCAATCATGGGACGAAGGAGAAAAAATGAAGTATGACTTTGCGGAACTAAAGAAGCGAAATTCTTTAGCGCTTCAGGATTTAAAGGCGGAGGGAAAGAGCGTCGTAGGGACGTTTTGCACCTATTCGCCCAAGGAGCTTATCTACGCCGCTGGCGCGATACCGATCAGTTTGTGCGCTTACGACGAAAGCCCGATAGACGCCGCTCACGCCGAGCTGCCGCGCAATCTTTGCCCACTAATCAAAGCAAGCTACGGCTACGCGGT
>CAURUA010000039.1:0-18302 GCA_963528045.1 uncultured Campylobacter sp.
CGCGCGGTATCGAGCCGTATATAAATTTGGTCTCGAAAATGGCCTATCTTGCGGCACAGATCAACAAAGGCCCGATCAAATCGATCACCATCGAGGGCAGCGGCGAGGTGGTGCAGTATCTAAAATCGATGCTCGTTTTTGCCATCGTCGGCGCGCTGCATGATTCTTTGGGCGATTCGCTAAATTACGTTAATGCAAAATTTCTTGCGGATGAAAAGGGGATTGAGACGAGCTTTGGCGAGCTTGCGCGAAGTGTTTATAAAAGCGAGATCTTGGTTAAGGTTACGACCGACAAAGCGATCTCAAACGTCGCGGGCACCGTATTTGATGGCAGCGAGGAGCGTATCGTAAATATCGGCGGATTTAAGACCGATTTTAAGCCGAAAGGCAAGATGATAATCTTCAAAAACACCGATGTGCCGGGCGTTATCAAATCCGTAAGCACGATCCTAGCCGACGAGAACATCAATATCGCGGACTTCCGCTTAGGCAGAGGCGAGGAGGGGGACGCTTTGGCGGTCATTTTGGTCGATTCCGAAGTTCAAAAAAGCACGCTAGATAAGTTGGCAGCGCTTCAAACCTGCCTAATGGTGCGCTACGCGGCGCTTTAATCCTTTTCCGCTTAGGAGGCGAAATTTTAAATTTCGCCTCATCCAAATTCTTTATAATTTAAATTTACAATCCAGCCTACGATGGTGTTTTATGAGACGATGCAAGAACGCGTGGCGAGTATTTTGGCGGAACTTGACGTACGTGCAGAGCTAGCGCTTGAGGTACGTTGCGACATGCGTCCAGGCAGATACCTTTTAGCGCACGGCTTTTTTAAACGCCGCGCGCGGCAAATTTAACTCTCGCCGCGGACTTGTTTTTAAATTTAAATTTTATCCTTGCAAGACCTCTTTTAAATTTAATTATCTCAGCGCTGCCGATTAAATTTTGCCGCTATGTAGGTTTGGTACTAAAGGCTAGGGGCTGCGATGCGAAACGCGATCAAATTTTATTTTGGGCATGAAGAGCTAAGCAAGAGTCGCTTCCAGGAAGCATCGGAGCGTTAAATTTTATTTATAAGACAACGTCAAGGCGCTTTTGTCTCAAATTTATTCGTGGCAGACGTTTCACCTCTCTCTAATCATATCGCCCGTTTAAATTTCGGGCAGCCGCCGAGAGATTGCACCGCTGATTAAATTTTACGTTTTTGCCGAAATTATGCTTCGCCGAAAAATTCCGCCCGGCCTAAATTTAGTCGATACAAAATTTCAGCCGTAATGCGCCCTGCTAATTTGTGAGTTTAAGTGTTTCGATTAGGCTTAAAATTTTGCGGATCTGCGTTTGGTATTCGCGCGCGAGCTCTATGCTAGCGGGCCTATCAAAAAGCGTAGTTTCGAAAAGATTGGGCACGCCTTTTAAAAATAGATATAAACGCTTACCCATAAATACCGCGCTCAAGCTGAACTCGCCGCTCGTTTCGCGATTTATTTCGCGCAGACGCTCCATAAACGCGGGCGTTAGCAGATAGCGCGCTTCTACTTTGTCATCCGCAAACACGCGAAAATCGCGCATAAAATCCACATCGTCCATCATCTCTTTTTCGCCGAGGATCTTGGCGTTTAGCTCCTTGCTTACCACTATCGTTTTGCCCGAGGTTTTTTCGCGAGCTCGCAGATCAGTACGTTGCCGTAAAAGTCCATATAATTATCGTAGAATACTTTGATCAACGTAATAGCCGCCATGAGCGGATTATCCGTTCCCATATAAAACTTACTATTACTATGTACCTCGCTGAGGCTAAATTTAATCCCGCAGTGCGCGCCCGTAATCCGATCCTCGCTTTTGATCCTAGATTTCCTATCAATTCTAAATTTTTGAAATTCCTCTTCTTGCATGCCGGTATAGGGATAGTATTTTAAATCGGCGTTCATATCGTCTATGACGGCGCGGACGAATATCTCCTTGTAAAATTTATAGTAGCGAATTTCCGCTTCGGTTTTTTGACCGGCGCAATGCAGAAAAAATATCCAAAAGATCGGAAAAAGGATCAAGACGCCCAAAAATTCGGCAATTTCTATAGAGGGAGTGTCTGTTTCAACGCCGTCTAGATACACTAATACGAACAGGACCGCAAAAAAGACGACTATACTGAGGTAGCGGTATCTATTAAAAATTTTAGCGCACGCTTTTTGCTCGATTGAAGTTTGCGAAATAGCATCTTGCAAAGAAGGCGACATATCTATCCTTGATAAAAATTTCGCCCGTATTGTAGCAAAATTTAACGTGATTTATAAAGAGCGAATTCCGCCGCATAATTAATAGTCGAGATCGGAGCTTAATTTATGCAGTCCGTGCGGCGTAAATTTTAAAATCTTACTATTCTGAAAACAATTCGCACCGGATTTAAAATTTAACGCATTGCATAAACTTATATTTCACGCGAGCCGCCTTTGAAATTTGCGTTTAAATTTTGCGATCACAGCACCCTGAGGTTGTCTGAGAGGAAATACATAAAAATCCCGAGCCCAAACATCACGAAAAGCCCCAAAAATTCGACGTAAAGCTTCAGGCTTACGAGCCGCTTTGAGCTTAGCTCGTTTGCCTTAGCGCCGAAAAGCGCGGCTAAAAATATTACGACGCTCATTCCAAAACCGATGAAAAGCGCACTTGCGACGCTAAGCGCGAAGCTTCCAAGGCTGAAGGCAAGCACGAAAATTAGGATCGTGCCGGGGCAGGGCACGAGCGCCGCAGCAAGCGCGATAAGCCACTCTCGCCCTTTCTCGCCGCCGCTAGTCGCGCCATTTTGCAGCGAGCGAGATGAGGTTTGGTTTTTGAAATTTATAGAATTTAAGACCTTTTTTTGCTCGTTTTGGCTAGGCGAGTTTTCTTGTAAATTTGCGGCTAAATTTGAATCCGAATTTAGCTCTGCCGTTGCGGCGCCTAAATTTTTGGCATCCAAATACTGCGCGGATTCGCCGCTAGGGGTTTTAAATTTAGAAAATTTATAGCTCTTTGATGCTGCGTGAGCGGAATCCCCGGCGTTTGTAAACGCCGTATTTTTTAAGTGCGCGTCCGTCCCTGCAGTGCTTGCGGCGGAAGCGCAAGCGGCGCAGGAGCAGTCCGCATCGTGGCGGGCGCCCGATCTTACGCGGCGAGCTTTGTCGTAGATGATGAGCGCAGTTATGACGATGATCAGAAGCGCCGAAATTTTCGTGGTGATCGAGGCTGAGTTCGTGGAGACGAGGCCTGCGACGTTTTGCAGTACGAACATGCTCGCGCTTACCAAAACGAGCGCTCCTAGGACGTGCAGAAGCCCGATTTTAAGGGCAAATCCGAAGGCCTTGACGTAGCTGCCGCCATGGGCTAAGAAATAGCTTGCAGTTAGCAGCTTCGCGTGCCCTGGACCCGCCGCATGGAAAAAGCCGTATATAAAAGAAAGTGCTAGAACCCATAGGATGGTACTTGCGCTTGCATGCTCGCTGCTTGCGCGAAACGCCATTTTGAGGCTTTTCATAAAATCCACCGTCTTTTGCGCGACAAATCCCAGCGAGACCTCTTTGTGCTGCTCGCTTGAAATATTGTCGCTGTCGGATGTGACGCCGTTTTTGTCTGCGCTATTTTGTGCTAAATTTAAGGAGCTCTCCTCGGGCGGCGTCGCTAGATTTTGCGTAGAATGCGCGGAATTTAAAGAGTTGCCTCGGATCGCCGCAAAATTTTCGCTCACGCCTTTATCTACAGGCGCTGCAGAATTTGCGGATTTATTAAAATTTATCGCGGCGCTCCTGTCGCCTCCGTTTTGCGCTAAATTTGAATTATCGCCTAAAGGTGCGGCGTTTTCGCTGTTTTTCGCGGCAGCCTCTAAGCTTTCGCTGCCGAAGCGGTGGGAATTTGCGGGACCACCTTTTTTTGCCTGCGCGTCCTTTTTGGCGGCTTTATTAATCTGCGCGAGAGTATCCGAAGCAGCGATATTTTTTTGCGCCTCTGCTGCAGCTTCCGAAACGATATCGCCGACGGATCTTTGGTTTGATCTGCGTGCTGAGCTGGCATTCGGTTTAGCTTGACCGCCTTGCGCAAGTTTATCCTCTGAGCCCGCAAGACTCTGCTCGCTAGATGCAAGGCTATCCTGCGCTAAATCGGAGTTCGGCGCGCTTGAAATTGGCGGTTTTTTATCTGCGATTTTTGGCTTTTCGCCGCTAAATTCTATAAAAGTGGTGGCTAAATTTGAATTAGGCTTCGCTACAAAGCCCTCGCCCAGATTAATGGGCTTATCGTCAAGCATTTTGAAATTGAAAAATCCCTGATCGTCGTTAATGGAAATTTTAAGAACGCGGTTGTTGCGCAGCTCGAAGCCGACCTTTTGATCGAACTCAAACATGAGTCTGCCCTTTTTGACGAGGCTTATTGCGTTTTTAAAATTTCCCTTGATCTGCGTGCCTACGAGGTTGCTAAGCGCGGGCTTTGCGTTTTTTGGCGCTTGATCGTAGAATTCCGCCTCACAAAGATAATTTTTGGGGGTTAGATAATCGGTCATCGCCTTAGTTATCTCGGCAAGCTCGCTATTTTCAAGCTTGCCGTTGGAATTTATATCGTAGGTCTGCATTATGACGTCGGTAAAATTTTGAGAGAAAAGCCACGAAAAATGCAGACTCACGATCTTGCCGTCTTGTGCGACGGGAGTAATGCTAACGTGCGCAGTGGGCGTGTATAGGGCGCACAGAGCGCACGCAAATATCCGCGAGCTAAAGATCGCGGATAAAAGTAAAATTTTAATAAATTTCATCAACTACAAATTTTCTCCGAAAACGTCGATCGTCTTTTTCATCGTCTCATACCAATCTAGCGGCAGCTGATCGATCTCCATCACCTTTGCGCCCGTTTGCGCGGCGATGGTTTGCGCTGCCTTTTTGGAAAACTGCGGTGCGACGAAAATCACCTTGATCTTTTCCTCTTTGGCTTCCTCGATCAGCTCGGCTAAATCCGCAGGCTTAGGCTCTTTGCCCTCCACTTCGACTGCGATCTGCTCCAAATCGTATCGGTGCGCGAAATAGCCCCAAGACGGATGATAAACCATAAATTTCTTTCCCTTGACGCCCGCTAATTTCTGCTTTGCGTAAGCGTCCAGCTCGTCAAGCTTTTTGGCAAATTTATCGAAATTTGCTTCATAAATTTTAGCATCCTTAGGATACTGTTTGGTTAACGCGTCTTTAATATTTTTAGCTTGAATTTTTACAAGCTGCGGATCGAGCCAGATATGTGGGTCTAAACCGCCGTGATGGTGATGGTGCTCGTGCGCCTCGTGGTCTTTGTCGCCATGCTCATGGTGCGCGTCATGATCGTGATCATCGTGATGCGCGCTATGATCATGTTCGTCGTGATGGTGGTGCTCTGCCATAGCCATTTTAGTGATGCCATCTTCTGTGCGGATTATCTTCATCTTCGGATACGATGCGGCAAGCTTTGGTAGCCAGACTTCATCAAATTCTATACCGACCGCAAAATACAGATCGCTATTTTCTAGCATTTTCATCTCCGAAGGCTTAGGCTCGTATGTGTGCGGATCGGCACCTTTGCCGACCATAGTATTTACCTGCAAGGTATCGCCTGCGATCTGTTCAACAAAATACTTCGTAGGAAGTATGGTCGTGGTGACCGTAGGTTTGGCGAATGCTACGCAACTAGCTGCTAAAAGCGTGAAAATAAGCTTTTTCATAAAATTCCTTTCCAAAAAAATTGCGGAAGTATATCAAAAGCAACTTAGTTGCAACTTAATATAAATTTATCTAAATTTCGCTATCATCGCTTAAATTTTAAAAAAGGCGTAAAATGGATCCCAAAGATTTTTTAGCGAGTCACGATATCGCTCCTACTGCGCTTAGAGTGCAGATCGTGCAGATCCTAAGCGAGAAAAAATGCCCGGTAAGCTATGATGAACTAGTAGAACAAACGGGTGCGAATAAAACTACAATATATCGCAATATAGCGCTTTTGGAAGAGAAAAATTTGATAATTACCAGCGAAAATAATCATAAAAGCTTTTATGAGCTTACCGACGGCGCCAAAGCGTATTTTGTCTGCGAAAGCTGCCATAAAATGGAGGAGATTTCGATGCCAGCTTTGCCACAAAAAAATGTCAAAAGTGTGCTCGTGCGAGGATTGTGCGAGAAGTGCGGCGGCTGAGGCGAGAAATTTAATCAAAAGCGCCAAAGAAATTTGGCTAAAACGCTAGGGCAAAATTTAACCGATTTTTAACGGATTTTTATAAAACAAACGATATAATCCGAGCGTTTCATATTTTAAAAGGGAAAAATTCAGTGAATAAAAACGATACGATAAAAGCAATAGAGAAGTTTGTAAGTTCTCAAGAAATGACGATGTTTCGCCTGAAAAAGGGTATCTACGGCGATGCGATGAAAAATCTTGATCAGGTTTTTACGCCGTATAAGGAGTTTGCCGAGTTTTTCAAAAATCCCGCAAATAGGCTGCAGGAGCTGTTGGGCAACATCGCGTACGAATCGATTTTAAACTACACTGAAGCAGGGCTATCGCATTGCGAGAAGATCCACTCGATCTATTTTGTGGAATCTAAAGGATTTTTCAAAAGTGGGCTAAAGTATATCGAGCCTGATGCGACCGCTAGAGAAAGAGCCAAGAGCTATTACGACAAATTGCTGGAAAATAATGAGAAGCTTAATGAATATATCGATATCGGCTTGCAAAGGCTACATGGCTTAGAAGCAAAGGTTTTCGAGTAGGCTAGGTTAGCTTTGGAATTTGATGTGCGCGGCGAAATTCTATCGCAAATCCTTAGCACTTAAAATTCTATAGATTAAATTTCACACCTTTTACAGATCTCACTGATACTATTTAATTCCGTGTTAACGCCGCTTTTAATTGCACATATGGTAATAGAGCGGCTTCAGGAATTTCGTGGCGACAGGCATTATCCGATACAATCAAAGAAATAATCTAAATTTTTAAAGCTCAATGAAGTGGGTTTGAAACAATCAAGCTTAGCCTAAATTCCGTGGAGCGACTAAAGCAGGCTCTAACATAAACTAGCGCTTGGCCGGAGTCTGCGAATTTGAAATTTTGCGGCTAGCGTGAAACGGGAATCTAAAATTCTAGCGCTACTTTAGATTTCAGCGAAATACAGAATTTTAAAGTAGGTATTGCGCCCGCAATAAGCAAAGCACAAGATTTGAAATTTTCTAAAATGCTCGCTGCAAAGTAAAATTTAAAAGCCAGGCTGTAAGGCGATGCGGCGTAAATTTTAATTTACTCTGTAGCGCAAAACGCATTCAGCAAGAGATATTTTTGGAAGCGGAAAGGGCGATAGAGAGCCGTAACGAATTATATTTGATTGCGCTAATACCACCGCATTGTTGGTATATGTAGTGATGCAGCCGATGCGTAAAAATTATTTAGTAGTGTTAATATGGTAAAGCGTGCGGTATAAATTTTAACTCGTTTTGGCGCGCTGTTTTAATATCTCTATCGTGCGAGGCAAACTTAAGCGGTTAAACTTATTGCGATTAGAAAATTCTAAACGCGGATTAAAGCTTAGCGGCGAAATTAGCCTTGCTAGCATTCTGCTGCATCTTAATTTCGCCGCTAAGCAGCTTTATTTATCTGCCTTTTCAGCTTTATATTGCGCTAGCAGGGTGCCTAGCTCATCTTTTATGCGAAGCTTTTCTTTCTTCATCGCATCGATCTCCAGATCGCTCATATGCACTCTGCCGGTTTGTGCGTCGGCGATCTTGTGATCCAGCTCGTCGTGCTTCTCAAAAAGCGAATCAAATCGCGCGTTTTTGCCTTTTAACTCAGTGATTAAATCTCTGTATTCATGAAACATGCTTTACTCCTTTAAAAAATTTATTCAAGTATATCAATAAAGCGCTTAAAACCTAATTTCAGCTATCAAATTTAGACTGAATTTCACGCATGAGATTCCAAATTTTAAGAGGTAAAATTTTAGTATTTAAAAATTTAAAATAGGCAAATTTAAATGATAAAATTTTAGGGCAGAGCTTTAAAGCCCTGCTGCTATTCGCTATTTTCGAGACGAGATTTTTATTATGAAAGAGTAAGCTGTGAATCTTTATGATCTATAATCCGCGTTGATTTTTACGTAGTCGTAGCTAAGATCGCAGCCGTATGCGCTAAACTCGCCATCTCCGAGCCCTAAATCGCACCAGATCGTAAAGCTTTTTTGCTGCATTACGGCGTGAGCCGCGGCCTCGCGCGCGGCGTCCAGCTCGCGATTTTGCGCGTCATAGAGCGGCACGTTGTCGTATTTGATACGCAGCTTTTCTTCGTCGCATTCGATGCCGCAGGCGCCTATGGTCGAGGCTATGCGACCCCAATTCGGGTCTTCGCCGAAGATCGCCGTTTTAACAAGCGGCGAATTGCTTAGCGCCTTTGCCGCCGTGCGAGCGTCTTCGGCATTTGCGGCACCGCTCACCCTAAATCGCACCAGCTTGGTTGCGCCTTCGCCGTCTTTTACCAGCATTAGCGCGAGTTCGTGCGTAAGGGCGTTTAGTGCGGAGGCGAAGGCGTCCTTTTCGTAAGCGCATTTAGCGCTGCTGCAGAGCATAATCGTATCGTTTGTGGAGGTGTCGCCGTCGACGCTTACGGTGTTGAAACTTTGCTCCGCCGCCTTTTTTAGCAGCTCGTCCATATCCGCGCGCGGGATTTTTGCGTCGGTTAGGACGAAGCAGAGCATGGTCGCAAGCGCAGGATTGATCATACCCGCGCCCTTGCAAACGGCTGCGATGTGAAATTTCTCGCCGTTTTCTAAAGAAATTTCATATGCAAGCTCCTTTTTTATCGTATCTGTCGTCATAATGGCCGTGGCTAGGGCGTCTGAGTTTCGCGCCGAGAGGTTAAAATTTTGCGCGGCGGCGATAATTTTTTCCTTTTTGAGGCGGTAGCCGATGACGCCGGTGGAGCTCATAACGGGGTTCATCAGAGCGGTCTTTTTGCCAAGCTCGCTAAAAATTTCATCGATATCGGCGATGCCTTGCTCTCCGGTCATCGAGTTTGCGTTTTTAGAATTTATGAGGATAAAATTTGTTTTAAGCTCTCCGCCCGCGCCTTCTTGCGCCCTTTTGAAATGCCTAATCGGCGCGGCTTGAAATTTATTGCTCGTAAAGATCGCACTTACGGCAAAGGGTTCGTCCGCGCGGATAAATCCCAGATCGTTACCCTCTTTTTTAAAGCCCGAATTTACGCCGTCAAAATAAAAGCCCTCGACATTTTGCAAGCCACCCTCGAGCTTAGCGATTTTAAACATATCTCATCTCCTGTGGCTTGTATTTGCTGCGGATGAGCTTTTTAGTGTTGCGGATGCCCTCTGCCGTGCCGATGACTAAAAATTTCACCCCCGTACCGATGAGGTAGTCGCCATCGGGCATCGGGATAAAGCGGCTGTTGGGCTCTTTGATCCCCACGACGTCGGCGTTTGTAAAATCGCGCAAGCGAGTTTCTTTTAAGCGCTTGAAGCGGATCCACGAAAAATCTGGCACCGTGATCTCCTCGATATCGATGAGCGAGTCTTTTTTATACAAAAATCGCTCCAAAATGTTTTCCATATCAGGGCGCACGCTGATCGCAGAGAGCCTTTGTGCGGCGAGTTTGGATGGTGAGACGATAGAATTTGCGCCGAGTTTTTTTAGTCTCTGCGTGTCGCTGTCATCATCGCTATTTGCCATGATGAAGTAGGGGGTGATGCGGCCAAGCTCCTTTTCGTATAGGCGCACTAGCGAGATTATCGCGATATTATCGGCTAAATTTGGACTTAGTGTGATGACGGATTTTGCAGATGACAGATGCGCTTTTAGCATCGTGGTTTCTACGTGTGGCTCGCCTACGATGAAATATGGATAGCGGTTTTCTTCGGCGATTTTGGCTAGAGCGGGATCTGGATCGATCACGACAAAAGGCAGATGATTTTCGCGAAACTGCTTGGCAAGCTCGGCGCAGTAGATGTTGTTGTAACAGATAATATAGTGGTTTTTGAGCCTTGCGATGTTATTGATCATTCGTTGCTCCCTAAGTAAATTTTGAAGTTTGCCGTTTTTTATGACCTCGACGACGACGCCCAGGCAAAACGAAAAGGTTCCAAAGCCCATGAGGATGAATAAGACGGTAAAAATTCTACCCGCGGGCGATATCGGCGCTACTTCGGTAAAGCCTACCGTCGTGAAGGTCATACCCGCCTGATAAAAGGCATCCACGAGCGAAAAGCCCGCTATAAAGACATAGCCTAATGTGCCGATTAGCATCATCAGCACGATGGTTATAAGTGGTAAGCGAAAAGGTCGTAGCTGGTCGTAAATTTCTGTGTAGAGGTTGATGTCCGGCTTAGTCGAGCCGGACCAGTCGAGGAATCGCTTGATCTTGTCCAAAACAGACATAAATTCCTCTTTAAGAGGTTATTTTGATTGTTTTTTCATAGTTCGTAGAGTTGAGGCGGCTACTTTGATTCGTCTGGTTGAGCCGTCTTCTAGTTGAACGCGGATGGTGCGTAGATTGACCTGGAATTTCTTTTTGGTCCTGTTATTTGCGTGGCTGACGTTATTGCCTACCATCGCACCTTTGCCGGTGATTGCGCATCTTCTTGCCATAATAAATCCTTGATGATTAAAATAAATGGCGATTATAGCGAAAAAATTTCAAATTATGCTTAAAATCCGCTGCGGTTTAAATTTAGCGAAATTTATGACAAAACTAAGTAAAATTCCGCATCTTGAAATTTTAAAGGAATCTTAATGTATGTAGCACCCAGCATTTTATCGGCGGATTTCGGCAGGCTCGCGGAGGAAATTCGCGCAGTCTGCGAAGCGGGCGCCGATCTCATTCACGTAGACGTGATGGACGGACATTTTGTACCCAATCTCACGATCGGACCGCTTGTAGCGAGCGCCGTGGCAAAGGCTAGCAGCAAGCCTTTAGATATCCATTTGATGGTCAAAAACGTGCCGTTTTTCGCCGATCTTTTTTTGCCGCTAAAGCCGAAATTTCTTAGCTTCCACATCGAGGAGGAGCAGCACCCGCTGCGCCTCATAGATCATATACGCCGCAGCGGCGTCTCGCCCGCGGTCGTGCTAAATCCGCATACTCCGCTTAGCGCGCTGGAGTTTGTCTTGAGCGAGGTCGATATGGTGCTTTTGATGAGCGTCAATCCGGGCTTTGGAGGGCAGAAATTTATCCCCTCGGCGCTTGAGAAAATTAAGCAGCTGCGTGAGCTGATCGATCGCAAAGGCGCAAAATGCCTCATTGAGGTCGACGGTGGCGTAAACGGGCTGAATATTGCAGATATCGATGAAGCTGGCGCCGACGTCGTGGTAGCGGGCAACTACATATTTTCTTCAAACGACTACGCGGAGGCGATCCGTGCGCTTAAAATTTAGGCGCGACACAGGGGTAAAATTTTGACGCATAGAATCGAAAATTTAATAAATTTACTGGCTCAAAAGAGCATAAATTATCACGATTTTATTGCTAAAGCAAGCGATATTGCCGAAATTACCGAGCTTTTCGAGCCCAAAGACCTCTCGATGTGGCGGGCGCTGGGCATAGATATAATAAAGCTAGATAGCGGCAAAATCACGCTCAAGACCCGCGAAACGGATATTTCGGATGAAATTTTTTGCTTCGTAGATATCGAGACGAACGGCGGGCTCTCAAACGGCCAGATCATCGAAATCGGCGCGATAAAAACGCGCGGCACGCAGGAGCTGGATCGCTTTGAAAGCTTCGTTTACGCGCCCGTCGTGCCCGAAAATATCACAGAGCTTACGGGGATCTGCGCGGAGGATCTGGTGGGCGCGCCGCCGCTAGCTAGCGTACTGGAGCGGTTTAGGCTGTTTTTAGGCGATAGCGTTTTTGTGGCGCACAACGTCAAATTTGACTACGGCTTCATCGACGCGAGCCTGCAAAAATGCGGCTTTGGGATGCTTTTAAATCGCAGGCTCTGCACCGTCGAGCTCGCGCGCCGCACGATCGAGGCGCAAAGATACGGGCTCGGCTCGCTAAAAGAGCTTTTGGGCGTGCAAAACGTCCACCACCGCGCATTTAGCGACGCCGTTTCCTGCTTCGAAATTTTTAAATTCGCTCTAAAGCGGCTGCCGTGGAGCGTGCAAAGCACCGAGGATTTGATACTTTTTAGCAAAACCGCAAAGAGCCTGGCACTGCCTAAGCCGCAGATTTCGGAGCGTGGCGAGGGCGAAATTTTATAAATCGCGCGCCGAATTAAGAGACGAAATTTTAGCGAAATTTCGCGCCGCCGTTTGAGAGATAAATTTTACGCTTTTAAGCGGCGGCGCTTTAATCTGCGCGTGCGGTAGCGTAAATTCGATCCGAGCGATTTTGGGCGGCGCAAATCGGCGCGTATGGATCTAGATTTTGAAATTTTACTCTTGCCGTAGCGATTGAATGCGCACAAATCGCGGCGGTGCAAATTTAAAGCGCTACTGCGGCGAGATGTGATTGCGAGTGAACCGAAACGGCGCGAATTTAAGCAGGCGCGGTTTTAAATCGCATTGCAATCGCACCGGATTTAAGTGCAAATGCCTGCAGCGGCGCCCTCCATGTATGCCAGCCAGGCGGATCATGCGATTTTAATTTGCTCGGGCTGGTGCGGCAGCGAGCGCTCGTGGAGCCTTTTTGCTTTCGCGGTTTTTGATCTTTGCGGCGATAAATTTTGCGCCCGTCCGCGGTTTTACAATCTTGCTTCGGGCGAATTTTATGAGTGCTTGCAGTCGCGTGGATGCGTCCGAAGCGTCGTGCGCCTTAAATTTTAAAATTTAACCTAGACGCGCGAATTTGATGCTTTAAACTCTAAAATTAATAAATTTTGCCCGCGCCTGCGCGTCTTTTGCGTCCTAAAAGCGATAAATTTAGCGTGTCCGCACTGCCGCGGCAGATACGCTAGGCGCGAGGGCTTTCTGCATTCGCCGCTTGGAATTTTGATTTTAGCTTGAACCTGGTCGGTATGTGCCCGTGCCGCAAATTTTAAAATGTAGCTTTATAAAATTTTTTGGCGCCTACCGCAAATGAAATTTCATAAATTTTTATCGCAAAACACAGCGCGATCGGAGCAAAATTAATGCAAACCCACTCTTACCATAGTGGCGTACGGCGACTGCATATGCACTAAATTTAGCGATAAGCAAATCCGCGATCCCAATAATACGAATTTGCGCAGACGCAGCCCGCCTCTCATCAAAGCGTCATCGGAGGGCTGGCAGGCTTTGCGAGCGAGCGGAGTAATGCGCCGCCGCCATCTTTGCAAGAAGCGTAATCTTGCGATTGAGCGGTCTTTCCCGCCTCAAAAAGGACATATCGCGAGCTAAAATTTAAATGGAATTTCATAAAGCGCGGCGTTGCTTTTAAATTTACGTTGCAAATCTCATAGGCTGCGAATATGGCATAAATTTTAAAATTCTGTCTGTTTTAGTCATGTCTTGAGGTATGTATTGCGAGGGTGCGCGAGCCGCTTGATTAAAAAATGGATTTTAAATCATTCCTAGCGTATATGCTTGCGCAGTAAAGTAAAATTTTGCGTCGTAAAATTTCGCGCCGCTGCGTTACTGCCGAGCCGCTCGCCGTCTTACCTCCCGTCCTATCGCTCCGTATTTTCAAACGCGCTAGAATTTCGGCAAAGCTCCGCTTTAATGCAAAATTTTATCTGCTTACCCGTGGTCTGTGGTGGATGAAATTTTGCCGCCCGTCGCAAGCTGCGTATAGTATTTGCTTGCCGCGCATGCACGTCATAGCCCTTATCCTCTTGCCGCAAGCCGCCGCTTTACTAACGTCCATCGTTGTAGGCTCTCGCCTGCTTCTTCGCGTATATTTTTGTGCCTTGTAAGCCGCACGAGCGCTGCATTTGCGTCAAGATCGCGCCGTGCCTTTAAAGCACGCAAATCTATCCTGCATAAAATTTTTGCTTCTTCGCCGTACTCGCCGCCTGCCGCACTTTGTCATGCTTGTCTGTTGCGAGCCGTCGCCGTCTTATTTCGCAACCGCACCTGCCACGCATACATACCGTGCTCGATGTAAGCTTTAGCGGGCGTGCCTTAAAATTTCAGTCCAAAATCCCTATTTAGCGCCGCATCCGAGCATAAACAATCTCACCGCTTGTTCGGCGACGCGGGCTAAATTTTGTGTTGCGGTCTCTTTTTCCATCGCGCGCTCAAGGCTCATCGGTTCGTTTAGGATGCAAAAAAATGCGCCTATGCCTAGCTCATTACAGCCGCTGGCACAGGGCGATATGCCGCCTGCCAGCGCGATTACGGGCACGCCGTAAGAAGCAGCAATCTTTGCGACACCGCAAGGGGTTTTGCCCATCGAGCTTTGAAAATCGAGCCTTCCTTCGCCTGTGATGACGAGCTCGACGCCTTTCATATCGCGATCTAGCCCGATCTCTTCGGTGATGATGTCGATGCCCGGCTTAAGCGTCGCGTTTAGAAAGCTCACAAAGCCAAAGCCTAGCCCGCCGGCAGCTCCTGCTCCGGGGCTATTCCAAAGCTCGCGTCCAAGATGTTTGCTTACGACGCTTGCAAAATTTATAAGTCCCGCATCGAGCTGCTTTACCATCGCCGCATCCGCGCCCTTTTGCGGAGCGTAAATATATGCCGCGCCGTTTTCGCCAAAGAGCGGATTATCCACATCGCAGGCGATGAGAAACTCGCACTCTTTAAGATGCGGCAGCACCGAAGTACAATCTATCGTGGCGAGTTTAATCAGATCCTCGCCCGCTCCCACAAGCTCTGCGCCATTTGCATCTTTAAATTTAAAGCCGAGCGCGCGCAGCATCCCCATGCCCGCGTCATTCGTAGCACTTCCGCCGATGCCGATGATAAACTTTCGCGCGCCGTGTGCGATCGCATGCGCTATCATCTCGCCAAAGCCATAAGTGCTCGTTTTTAGCGGATTGCGGCGCGATTTTTCGATGAGCGGCAGACCCGATGCGGACGCCATCTCTAAGATGCCTAGCTCGCCTTTTAAGGCGTAGCGCGCGGGCGTTTTTTCGCCTAACGGATTTGCCACGATGACGTCCATGAACCTAGCCTTTAGCGCGTCTGCAAGGGCTTCAACGCTTCCTTCGCCGCCATCTGCGATAGGTTTGACGAACACCTCGCAGCCTAGCTTTTCGATGCCTGATTTTACGGCGTTGCCCGCCTCAAGCGAACTAAGTGAGCCCTTAAACGAGTCGATCGCGACTAAAACTTTCATATTTTTCCTTTAGCTGGTATCTTAAAATTTTGGAATTTTACAGCGCGTAGGCTAAATTTACGATGACAAGACTGAAGCAAGAGTAGAATTTTAAAATCTCGTCGCCAAATTTGTGGGGCAAATTTCAAAATTTCATGTCGTGGAATTTTAAAATTCTGTAAACCACAGAATTCCGGCTAAATTTTAAAATTCCGTAGCGATAGAATTTTAAAATTTCGCTCCTTGAGGCTTTGTGTGTAAATTTAAAACTCCGCTAATACGAAATTTTAATACTAGGGCATTTGCGCGGTATGGCTAGCTACGTAAATTTAAAGAATTTTATGTAGCTAGCCGATAGTAGATGCCGCGTATTGCACTCCGCACTGATTTAGCGCGGTAGCGGCTAGAATTAAGCTAACCTAGATCAAAAACAGCGACAAAACCCACACGCTGATCATACCCGTAATGCCCATAATTAGGGTTAGCATTGTTTGGGTGCGGTAGCCTTGCTGCGGGTTCATCTTGCTGAAATTCGTAACGACCCAGAAGTAGCTGTCATTAGCGTGCGAAACCGTCATCGCGCCCGCTGCGATCGCCATTACTACAAGCGCGCCGGACATTTCGGAGGTGAAGCCCAGTACCTGCATCAGTGAGCCGTCCGCGTTAAACGCCCCCATAATCGAAGCGGTGGTGATGATCGCAACGGTGGAGCTTCCTTGCGCGGTTTTTAGGACTGCCGAGATTAAGAACGGGAAGAAAATCCCCGCGGCTTTAATGGCAGTCGCATTGTCCTTGATGTAGGTTACGAAGCCGGCGTCGGTGATGACCTTGCCTAGCACTCCGCCCGCTGCGGTGATGAAGAGGATCGGGCCTACGATTTTTAAGGATTCGTTGGTGATCTCGCTAAATTCGCCCAATTTGCCGGTTTGTGCGAGTAAAAATACCGCAAAAACTACGCCCAAGGCTAGCGCGATGATAGGATTTCCTAAAAATTGCGAAATTTCGCCCGCAAATCCGCCTACTTTTAGGATCTTGGCGACGGAGCCCAGCGCCATAAATAGGATCGGTACCAAAATAGGCGCCAAACTTAAAAATCCGCCCGGTAATTTGCCGTATTGTTTAAGCAGATCGTCGTAGCTTTTAGCGATTACTTCATTCGCTTCGGCTTCACTTATATGGACGTTTTTGGCGACCTTTTTAGAAAAAAAGTATGTGGCGATCAGCACCGGCAATGATACCACCGCGCCCATTGCGATTACGAGCAGTAGATTGCCGCCTAGACCCACGGCGCCTGCTGCGGCGATCGGTCCGGGAGTCGGCGGGATGAATACGTGCGAGGCATAAAGTCCGCCCGAGAGCGCTACTGCTAGAGCGACCGGATTTTCGCCGATTTTTTTGCTGATCGCTTCTCGGATTGGGTTTAAAACGACGAAGCCGCTGTCACAAAATACGGGGATACCCACGATCCAGCCCATTATGAGCATCGCAAGCTCGGGGCGCTTTTGCCCGACTACGTTTACGACCATATCGGCGAGTTTGAGCGCCGCGCCCGTCTTTTCGAGCACGGTGCCGATGAGCGCGCCGAAGATTATGACGATACCGATACTCTTAAACGTGCCGCTGAATCCGTCGCCGATAATCGCGGGGATCTTGGCTAGCGGTATGCCCGCGACGATCGCGAGCGCCAGGGAGATAAGCATTAGCGCCAAAAACGGGTGAACGCCTGCTTTGGAGATCAAAAAAATCATCACGACGACCGCTATGGCGAAGCAGATGATTAACGCAACACCGCTCATAAAAGCTCCTTGAATGGATTTAATTTGCCCGCAAGCGGTTTAAGCTTAAGCTCCGTTTGCGCCTCAAATTTAATGCAGTAATTTTAGCGAAATTTTAATATAAAGCAAGAAAGGCGGCGTTAAATTTATGGAAATTTATGATTTATGCGAAAATGAAAGACTAGCTAGCGGAGCTTATCGGTTGGAATTTATCGGTGCCGCACGGCGAGAGGCGGTTTAAATTTTAAAATTTGCAGCGTTTGGCTTGACTCACGTTGCGCGACGGCGGAAATTTTATCGCGGATCTGTCGTCGTGGCGCAGCAATGGGGGCGGTGCACTTGTACTTTGCACATAGGTTTGGCAGCTTCAGGGCGTGAGCGACGCGTAGAGCTTTGCGGCGCTTGCTGCTGCCGCGGCAGCGGTGGAGATAAGGCAGTAGTGGCGGAGGTGAGGCGGCAACAATGGAATTTTGACATAAGATCGGCGATGATAGAATTTTGATCGCAAACTACTTGCAATAGCGATAAAATTTTAATTGAAACTATCGGTAGCAGTAGTGGCTGAATTTTATTAAAACTATTGGCGCAGCGGCGAAATTTTGATTTTGGCGGCGTCAGAGAAGCTGTTTTCACAAGATGGAATTTTAATCAAAGGCAGAAGCGGCGTCGGTAGGGCTGCGATAAAACGGCGCGTAGCGGCTAGGATAAAAACCAGCGGCAATGCCCGATCTTTAAAATTTTAATCGAAAATGCTCGGGATGCAAGAATTTATAGCGACAATCTTAGCTCGCCTGAGTTGAAATTTTGATCGAGAGTGTTTGACGATAGAATTTCATTCAAAAGCTAGCAATAGCGAAATTTTACGGCTTCGAGAATGGCAGAAATTTTACTATTTGAAGGCAACGGGAAGTGGGGAGGGGGGGGGGGGGGTTACAGCTTTTTATATGATTTTTTGACGAGTTTGCCGTAATCCTTCCGCGATTTTTAAAATTTCAGATGGTATTTGCACGGTTTATATGTGACGAAATTTTATGGCTAGGTGAAATTTATAGAGCCATTTAAATTTACAAAGTCGCTTAAATTTATAAGCTACTGCACCTCTTTTTTGAGCGCTCTTTGCGCGTGTAAATTTTAATCGGCAGCTCTATCTGATCCGCAAAATTTTAGTTTTTGAAATTTTATAAATTTTCGAGCTTGCGTTTTGGCTGAAATTTTGATCCACAACTTCGTCCGCCGCCGCTTTCGCCCAGGCTTCGTCGAAGTTTTGTCCGTTTAAATTTGCGCTGCTAGAGTAGAGCCAGTCAAATTGCCTCAAAAACTCCT
>CAURUA010000040.1:0-17633 GCA_963528045.1 uncultured Campylobacter sp.
CTAGCGCCTGCCCCGTGGGCGGCAAGATCGAGGCGGTACTCGCGCCGCGCTTTGCTCGCATTCAGAATGATTTTGAAAAATCCCTATCAAGCGTGAGCTTGGCGGATTTGCTGCGGGATTTAGAATGAGATTTGTATAGCGTGGCTTTAAGTGGACTTTTTATCGCCCATCTCGGATTTTATCGATTCATCGGCTTGTAGAAGGTTTTCGTAATTTTCTTTGCTTTTTCGTATGGCGTCGTCAAATTTAAAACCGAGCATGACGATACGGTATAAATTCGGCTTGTTTTTGCGCCAATTATACAGCGTTGCGACATCAATGCCTAGATGATATGCCATATCGCGTTTAGTCAGCTTCAAAATTTTCCTTAAATTTGAAATCAATAAAATTGTATAGCTTTTATTCTGATAAACTAACACTTGAATATTTTTATGTTTTTAGTATTTTTCATATAATATTTCAATTTTTCTTTAACTACCTTGCAATATAATGCGAGAATATTTTTTGGGAGGATCCAATATGAAAAATTTTAAAATTTTAGTTTTCGGCGCTTTTGCGGCGATATTCTTTAACGGATGCGACGTAACGCCGCCGTTTCAGGTAGTTCAATTACAAGAAAACGCACGCGGTATCACGGTGGCAAGAAGCACGCCTTATAATTGCACTGTCTTGGGCGAGGTCGAGGGCAGAAGCGAAAATAACGGCTATGGTGCAAATTTACAGCTAATGCGCGATAGTGCGGTCAATGACGCTAAAAATAATGCTGCATACGTGATCGGAGAGGGAAAACGCGCGATGATAAACATAGTAAGTGAAAAGGCGGTTTGTTTGTTAAACGGACAGCGGGTTGATTGCTCGGGAAATGTCATCGGTTACGTCCAATCATATAGGATAAATGCGCAGGTTTTTGACTGCGGTATAAAGTAAATTTAAAATTTTAATGTAATAAGCATTAAGGAGATAAAGATGAGAAATTTTATCTTAAAATTGATCGGAGTATCGGTAATATGCGTGTTATTACCGGGAAAGCTATCTGCACTGGATCTACCGGAGCCACTAAAGGGAGAGGAGTTTGAACAGGTTTTGAAAAAATACCTCAATTCCGAGGAAGAATTTCTGCAAGATTTTGAAGCACATAAGTTTGACAAAGCGGCCGCTTTCGATAAATTATATTGTGAAGAAGGGCTTCCAGAGGCGTGCGGAGATCTGGGAATTCATTATGCTTTTGGACTAGGGGTAAAAAGAGATGTTTTAAAAGCAAGGGCATATATCGGATATTATTCTGCAAATTCGCCGATGAAATTTTCTGCAAAAGAATTTAGTAATTTAAGTTTAGAACTTATTAATAAAACTTCCGAGCTTGATGACAAAGGGGCATTGTTTTATCTTTCAGATGTCTTTAAAAAAGAGCTTGAAGATTGTAGGTCGCTTATAAAATGGTTCGATATTATGAGTGGTAAGATCAAAATAAATAAAGATTATGTAAAAAGCATCGGTAATAGAGATTCTTGTTTTAAAGCTCTTGCATATTCTATGATGCTTCCTTGTGATATGCTATCGCCTGATAAAATACTTTGTTCCGAAAAAGGTATTAAGGATGATATTTCTAGCGAAATTCTTATTTCGGAAATCGTCAAAAATGGGCTTATAAATTCCAAAATAGCAAATATATTCTTCGAGTACTTTGATTTTATTGATACCGATGAAATTAAATTTTAAAAAATTCGGGCTTTGACGGTTATAAATGCCAAAGCCCAAATTTAAAATTTACAATTTTATCTTCTTTACTTCCAGTTCGCCGCTAAAAAAGTTCGCGTAGTAAAGCAGGTCTTTTTCGACCTCAAGCCCCGCTAGATAGCGCAGAGCGAGGTTCGCCTCAAAGCTTGCCGCAAACATCACGATCGCAGCCGTTATGCCCGCAGGCGTCGCGTTTAGGCTCGGGAAAAATTTAAAATCCGCATTCTGCACGAAGCAGACTTGGCACTGCCAGCTATCTACCGACGCAAACACCCACGGCACGCCTATTTGCTTAGCAAACGCATCGATCTGCGCGCGCGTAGCGAGATTGTCGGTCGCATCCAAAATCAGATCAAATTTCTCGCCCGTGCCTATCGCGCTAGCGAAAAATTCCTCCGCGTGGCTCTTATGCACCTCCACGCTCACGCCGTCGTAGCGGCTTTCCGTGCGGCTTTTAAAAACGTCCGCTTTAAATTTACCCTCGTCTGCGAGCGTGAATAAAATTTGCCTGTGGATGTTGTGAAGCGCCACCGTGTCGAAATCCACGACGCTGATCCGTCCGATACCGCTTGCGCCCAGAGCGTAAGCAAGGCTGCTTCCAAGCCCGCCCGCGCCGATGATTAGGATGCGCTTATCCGCAAGCGCGCGCTGCGTCTGCTCGCCCCAAAGCTGGATCTGTCTGTGAAAGTAGTTCATAAAAGCCCCCTACTGACTAGATTTTTTCGGAATTTCCACAGTCCGCGCGCCGCAGCGATCTCGTCCGCGTCCACTTCGCACATCAGCACGCCCTCTTCGTTTTTCAGCTCGTTTGCGATCTCGCCGCTAGGGGTTACGACGAAGCTCTCGCCGTAAAATTTAAACTCGCTTTCGCCGAATTTCGCCTCGCCGATGCGGTTGGCGCGGATGACGTAGAGCGAGTTCGTAAACGCGCGCATCTTCAAAAGCTCGCGCCAGCGCCCGCCGCTTTCGAAGGTCGAGGCGCACGGCACGAGCACGCAGCCGACGTTTTTCTGCATAAAATAGCGCCAAAATACGTCAAAATGCGCCTCGTAGCCGAAACACACGCCGAATTTTACGCCGCCCTCGCTAAAGATCATCGGTGAAATTTTACCGATTTTGCGGCTTTTGCGGTTGGCGAAAAAACCCTCCTCGTTCCAGTGCGGATAATCCATCAGGATATTTTGATCGTAAAATTTCACCTCCGAGGGCGAAAATTTCGCGCAGGATTTCACCCAGATGGGCTCGTTTTCGCTCGCGCAAAAGATCTCCTCTTCGCTCGCATCTTTTTGGCTTTCGGCTTTTAAATTTGAAGCGTTCGAGTTACTCGGGATCGAAGCGCTTAAATTTAAACCGTCTACGGAATTTGCGGCTTTGAAATTTAAAGCGTGCGCGCTGCAGGAATTTAAGCCGCCTTTGCAATTCTGCTCGCTTTTGGAATTTAAAGCGCCTTTAGAATTTGAACCATCGTTGGAATTTAAATTGCTCTTGGAATTTAGCTCGCCCTTGCAACCGGGCTCGCCTTTAAGGCTTAAGGAATTTTCGCCGCCGCCGCAGCGCGCACTTTTTTGAGCCGCGCCGCCGAAAATGCCCGCCTGCCTCAAAATCGCGCCGCTTGCGGCTCTGATTATCGGCGCTACGATATGTAGGTCGTATTTGGCGGCCAGCCGCGCCATCAGCTCTTGCTTGTGCTCGCTCTGTTCGCACGCGATGGAGCGAGGCATCTTTTTAAGCTCGCTAAAGAAGGAATTTAGCTCATATTCGCCCAGCAGCACGATCCGCGCGCCGTTGTCTTTGGCGACCTTCATATAGTAATCGATCCGATTTTCGCTCATCGAAAGTGTCGGTAGCTGTAAAACGCATACGTTTATCATCACCGTCTCCTAAGCTTGCTCGGGTGCGTTTATTTCGGCGACCTCGAGTTTGGCGTTTTCTAAAATTTCCTTCGCCTCCTTTAGCAGCGCGACGCCCTGCTTATACAGCTTCACGCTCTCCTCCAAGCTCAGATCCTTGTCGTTTAAGCTTTTTAAAAGTGCGCTAATTTTTTCCATTTTTTCCTCAAAACTCATCCAAAATCCTTTTTATGATGTAATCAAATTTTTCTATCTCGACCAAAAACGCGTCGTGTCCGTAGTCGCTATCGATCTGCGCGTAGCTAGCGCGATCCTTTTTGCCCAGATCGCTCATCGCATCGTAAATTTCTTTCATCAGCTCAGGCGGAAAGAGCACGTCGCCTTTGAAAGAGATGAGGTGCAGGCGCGATCTGATCTGCGCGCAGGCATTTTTGAGATTGCCGTAGTGGCGCGTGCAATCAAATATATTCATCATCTTAGCGATGTAGAGATAGCACAGCGGATCGAACCTGCGCGCGAAATTTTCACCGTTGTATTCAAGGTAACGATCCACCTGAAAGCGCCCGTTAATCTCGTAAAGACCGTCGGTTTCAACGTAGTTGCGTCCAAATTTATTCTGCATCGAGCTTGGGCTTAAAAAACTTATATGTCCCGCCATGCGCCCAACCGCCATGCCATCAAGTCCGTGCTCGGCGATCAGATTTTTATCGTAGTTGCCGTTTTTAAAGCTCGGATCGCGCAAGATGGCCTCGGTCGCGATCTTATTAAACGCGATCGCCCAAGGCTGCGTAGCGTATGTGCTTGCGAGCACAAAAATTTCATCTGCAAATTCCGGATATTCGATCGCATAGCACAGCGCCTGCATGCCACCCAAGCTGCCGCCGATAACGGCGCGGGCGCGCGAAATACCTAGGCGCTTTAAAAGCATCATCTGCGCGCGCACGACGTCCGAGACGACCACTACCGGAAAGCGCAAGCGGTACTCGCGGCCGCTGCTTTCATCGACATCAAGTGGGCATGTCGAGCCGAACGGCGAAGCTAAAATGTTTATGCAGATGACGAAAAATTTTGTCGTATCGACCGCTTTATGATCGCCGATGAGCCCGTCCCACCAGCCCGGTTTAACGTCGCCTTCGTAAAGTCCCGCGGCGTGCGCGGAGCCGGTTAGGGCGTGGCAAATGACGATGACGTTTGATTTGTCCTGGTTTAGCTCGCCGTAGGTTTCATAGGCGAGCTTGAAGCTAGAAAAGACGCGGCCGCTCTCCAGATAGAGCGGCTCGTCGAAATTTTGAATTTTGCTCTGAAGGGTCACTGATTTACTCGGTAATTCGGCGCTTCCTGCGTGATGATGACGTCGTGGACGTGGCTTTCTTTAAGACCTGCGCTCGTGATCTCGACGAATTCCGCCTTTTGCTGAAAGGTCGCGATATCCTTGCTGCCGCAGTATCCCATCGAGCTTCGCAAGCCGCCTAGCAGCTGAAAGATCACGTCTTTTAACATGCCCGCGTAAGGTACGCGCCCCTCGACGCCCTCGGGTACGAGCTTTTCTTTTGCGGTGCCGTCTTGAAAGTAGCGATCCGAGCTTCCTTTCTGCATCGCCGCTAAGGAACCCATGCCGCGGTAGGTTTTGTACTGGCGACCCTGAAACGTAATGAGCTCGCCCGGGGTTTCGTAGCAGCCTGCAAGCAGGCTTCCCATCATCACCGAGCTTGCGCCCGCGGCTAGAGCTTTGGCGATGTCGCCCGAGTATTTGATGCCGCCGTCTGCGATGATTGGAATTCCAAATTTAGCCGCCTCGATCGCACAATCGTTGATCGCGGTAAACTGCGGCACGCCCACGCCCGCTACGATGCGCGTAGTGCAGATCGAGCCGGGGCCGATACCTACTTTAATCGCGTCGGCTCCCGCGTTTGTGATGTCTTTGATACTGGCGGGGTTTGCGACGTTTCCGACCACTACGTCGACGTCAAAATTTCGCTTCAGCTCCTTAAGCGTGTCGATAATGCCTTTGGAGTGTCCGTGCGCAGAGTCCATCACAAGCGCATCGACGCCCGCTTTAACGAGAGCTTCGGCTCTTTGCAGATGGCCTACGCCAATCGCCGCGGCGACGCGAAGGCGGCCGAATTTGTCTTTATTGGCGTTTGGATATTCGATGCGCTTTTTAAGGTCTTTAATCGTAATAAGCCCCTCTAAGTGGCCGTTTGCGTCGATTATCGGAAGCTTTTCTACCTTATTGTTTCTAAAAATTTTCTCTGCATCATCAAGCGTGCAGCCCTTCGGAGCGGTAATTAGCGGAGCCTTGGTCATCTTTTCGCCTACTAGCGCGGCGGTGTCTGTTTCAAAGCGCAGATCGCGATTAGTTAAAATTCCAATTAACACGCCGTTGTCGTCGATAACGGGAATGCCGCTGATGTGGTACTCGCCCATAAGATCGAGAGCGTCTTTGATCGTGGCGTCCGCCTTGATCGAGATAGGGTCTATAATGACGCCGCTTTCGCTCTTTTTTACGCGGCGAACCATCTTGGCTTGGGAGTCCTCGTCCATATTTTTATGGATAACGCCGATGCCGCCGAGGCGCGCCATCATTATCGCGGTGCGATACTCGGTGACCGTATCCATCGCAGCACTCACGAGAGGGGTATTTAGCGTGATATTTTTCGTAAAACTCGTGCTGATATCGACCTCTTTGGGTAAAATTTCAGAGTATTGCGGAACCAACAAAACATCCTCGAAGGTCAGAGCCTTTTTGACGATCTTCATACTTATCCTTTCACGATTTTTTCTAAACTCAAGCCGCCGTCCAGCACCGTTTGTTCGTCGTAGGCGCGCCCGATGAGCTGCGCGCTGATATTAAGAGCCTCTTTGTTTTTCGCTACCGGCACGGAGATTGCGGGAAGCCCCGCTAAATTTACGCCGATCGTGTAGATGTCGCTAAGATACGCGCGAAGCGGATCACTAAGCTCGCCGAATTTATACGCCACGCCCGGCGCGATCGGCATAAAGATCAAATCGGCGTCTTTTAAAATTTCCTCATATTCGCTTTTGATGAAGGCTCTTGCCTTCTGCGCTTTGATGTAATACGCGTCGTAGTAGCCGCTGCTTAGCACGAAGGTGCCTAGAAGCATCCTTCTTTTGACCTCGTCGCCAAATCCTTCGCCGCGAGTGTTGGCGTAGAGCTCTTTTAAATTTAGAGCTTTCGCGCGGTTTCCGTAGCGCACGCCGTCGTAGCGGCTTAAATTTGCGCTAGCCTCGGCGGTGGCGATGATGTAGTAGGTCGCGATGTCGTATTTGGAGCTACAAAGATCGCGATAAACGATCTCGTGCCCGAATGATTTTAGCTTTTCTATAGCCAAATTTAGAGCCTCTTTGACCTGCTGCGAGGCTTCGTCGATATAATTTTTTATAACGGCGATCTTAAGCTTGCGATCTCCGTTTAACTTATCCGCGGTGCTTTCGTAAGCGCCTGCGTAGCTCGTGCTGTCCATCTCGTCGCGACCTGCGATGATGTCGTATAAAATCGCCGCGTCCTCGACGCTGCGCGTAATCGGTCCTATCTGATCGAGGCTGCTCGAATACGCCGCGAGCCCGTAGCGGCTGACCCTGCCGTAGCTCGGCTTAAAGCCTACGCAGCCGCAAAATGCCGCCGGCTGGCGGATCGAGCCGCCCGTATCGCTTCCGAGTGCGGCTACGGCGATATTTGCCGCTATAGCAGTCGCGCTTCCGCCGCTACTGCCGCCAGGTACGCGCGAGTGATCGGTCGGATTGAGAGTTTTGCCATAGAATGAGCTTTCGGTCGTGCTTCCCATCGCAAACTCATCCATATTCGTTCGCCCAAACGGCGCCAAACCGCGCTCGCGTAGCTTTCTAATCACCGTCGCGTCGTATGGCGCAACGTAGCCTTGTAAAATTTTACTCGCCGAAGTGACGCTCCAATCTTTTACCTGGATGTTATCTTTGATCGCGATCGGCACGCCCTCGCCGCTGACGTTTAGAGCCTCGCCCGTAAGCTGCTCGACGTAGGCGCCGAGCTCTTTGGTTTTTAAAATTTTATCCTTTAGCTCCGCTCTAAGCGCCGAAATTTCATCCGCGCTCAGCTTTAGAGCCTCTTTCAAACTTATCATCTGCCATCCTTAAATTTATTCACGAAATAGATCCCCACGCCCGTTGCTACGCAGATCAGCGCGATCGTAAAAAATACGAAGCCGAGACTTATGGGGCTAGCGAGCATGCATGACCTTTGCGCAGCGCGGGCAGAGCTCATCAGGCTCTTTTGCGTTAAATTTCCAGCATCTTGGGCATTTGTGCTTCGAGGATTTTACGAGGCGGAAAATTTCGTCGTTTATCTTAAATTCCGCCAGAGCCTCCTCGCTTTGCAGAGTGTCCACGTCGCTTACCATGAACCAATCCGCCACGCCTAGGATGTCGTTTGATAAAATTTCGTTCGAGCTCGTTTGCAAAACCAGCTCAAGCGTCGATTTGATGATCTTGTCCTTTTTCAGCGCATCGATAAGCTCGAAAAATTTCTCCCTCGATTTGATTAAAATTTCGTCAAATTCTAGAAAATCGTCAAATTCTATCGGCTTGTAAATCAGATCGAAAACGTCTTCCTTGCCCTCTTTGATGATACTCGGCGCGAACTCCATCGCTTCGTCGATCGTGTAGGTTAGCGTAGGCGCGATCAGAGGCAGCAGCGCTCGCGTAATCAGCGCGATCGCGCTTTGCGCGCTTCTGCGGCGCGGCTCGTCGGGTGCGTCGCAGTAGAGCCTATCTTTGCAGATATCAAGATAAATTCCGCTCAGATCGGCGCTTAAGAAATTTAGCAAGGCGTTGAAGCCTTTTGAAAAATCATAGTTTCTAAACGCCGCTTCCGCGCTCGAAAAGGCGTTTGCCGCGCGCGTTAGGATCCAGCGGTCAAGCCGCGTAAAATTACTCGTCTCGATCTCATTTAAATCACTGGTGCTTGCGAGCAGAAATCTTATCGTATTTCGGATTTTGCGGTACTGCTCGCTTACCTGCTTAAGGATATTGTCGCTGATCTTCAGATCGGTCGAGTAATCGCTCATCGCGACCCAAAGGCGTAAAATTTCCACGCCGTGGCTCTTTGCGACCTCTTGCGGATAGACGACGTTTCCGACGGACTTGCTCATCTTCTGGCCCTTCTCATCGACGGTAAATCCGTGTGTGAGGATGCTCTTGTACGGCGCGCATTCGTTAATCGCGCAGCTTAGAAGCAGTGAGCTTTGAAACCAGCCGCGGTGTTGGTCGCTGCCCTCAAGATACATATCTGCAGGGAATTTGCCTGCATCGTAGGCGCCGCTTTGTAGCACCGCTTTCCACGTCGAGCCGCTATCGAACCAAACGTCTAAGATATCCATCACCTTTTCTAAATTTTCAGACTTATAGCCGCTATCCTGAGGCAAAAGCTCCGAAATTTCCATCTGCCACCAAGCATCCGCGCCCTTAGCCTTAAAAATTTCGTAGATATTATTTAAAATTTTCTCATCAAAGATCGGCTCTTTGGTGCTTTTATCGCGGAAAAACGCGATCGGCACGCCCCAATCCCTTTGGCGCGAGATGCACCAATCTGGGCGGTTTTCTATCATCGAGGTAAGGCGGTTGATACCGCTTTGCGGATAAAATTTAACCCCTCCGATCTGCTCTAGCGCCACCTGACGCAGCGTCTTGCCGCTAGGCATTGGCTCATCCATCGCGATAAACCACTGCTTCGTCGCGCGGTAGATTACCGGCTTGTGCGTACGCCAGCAGTGTGGATAGGAGTGGACGAATTTGCCGGATTTGATAAGCGCGGGGCCTAGAAGCTCTAAAATTTTCTCGTTTGCTTTGAAAATATGCATCCCCACGAGCTCATCTACGACGTCTGCGCGGAAAAGCTTTTTGGTTTTAAGGGTTTGATCGAAACAGCCGCCCTCATCCACGGGCATCAACACCTCGATTCCGTATTTAAGCCCTACGAAATAATCGTCCTCGCCGTGCCCAGGAGCCGTATGCACGAGCCCGGTGCCGCCGTCCATCAGGACGTGCTCGCCGAGGATAAATTTCGAAGCCCTATCGTTTAGCGGATTGATCGCGTTTAAGCCCTCAAGCTCGGCTGCTTTAAATTCTTTTACGATCTCGCCCTTCGTGATGCCCAGGCTTACGAGGCTTTCGACCAAAGGTTTTGCAAGGATTAAATTTTCGCTCGTCAGCGCGTAAATTTCATTCGGGTTTAAAGATATTGCGCCGTTTGCGGGCAGCGTCCAAGGCGTGGTCGTCCAGATGACCGCTTTAGCGCCTTTCGCGCCGATTTTAGCGTTCGCTTCACCGCTTAGATCGAACGCCACGAAGATCGAATAGTCCTCTTTGTCTTTGTATTCGACCTCGGCTTCTGCAAGCGCACTTTTTGCCGCCCAGCTCCAAAATACGGGCTTACTTCGCTCGATTAAAATTCCTTTTTTAGCGATCTGGCAGAGCGCTTTGTAAATTTCAGCTTCAAACTCAAATTTTAGCGTCAGATACGGATCGTCCCAGTCGCCTAAAATCCCCATATCTTTAAATTCATTGCGCTGCACGTCGATAAACTCTTTGGCGTGCTGCCTGCAAAGCTCGCGGATCTGCACTTTTGAAAGCGATTTTTTCCGCTCGCCTAGCTTAATCTCTACTTGCTGCTCGATCGGCAGGCCGTGGCAGTCCCAGCCCGGCACGTAGCGGATATCTTCGCCGAAGAAATAATGGGTTTTGGTGATGATGTCTTTTAAAATTTTATTCAGCGCGTGGCCGATGTGGAGGTGTCCGTTGGCATACGGCGGGCCGTCGTGGATATTAAAGCTAACGCTTGCGCCCTTGCGCTTAGCCTTCATCTTTTCGTAAATTTTACGCTGCTCGTACCATGCCTTAAACCGCGCAGGTTCGTTTTGCGGCAGTGCGCCTCGCATCGCAAAATCCGTAGTAGGAAGAAAGAGAGTATCTTTGTAGTCCATATTTGTACCTTTTCGTGTCTTAAAAAATTTGTGAAGTTTATCCAAAACGCCATTAAAAAGCTCTGAAAGAGCAGTCTGCGTTTATGCTATAATGTGCGAAAATTTAATGAGGGTCTTTATGAAGAATATCATCCTTGTAATCGGCGAGGAGATCCGCTACGACGCGGCTTTGATGAGCTATATTTCTCGCAGCTACGAACGAGTTTTTGGGCGGATCGACGATCTGAAATTCTTAAGCGAAAACGATAAGGTTTTGCCCTTCGCGCTTGAAAAGATGATCGATTCGTACGATTTTATCACGATCTTTGCGGCAAACTCCGCCTACGCGGTCGTCGGTAAAATTTTATCGACGCTCTCTTTCGATTCGCTTGAGCTGAAAAATGGAGAAACCTTAGCGCCCTCGATGGCGCGCGCGGTGGCGAAAAACAGCTTCCTGCTAAACGTCAGAGGCTGTTCGGTAAACGTGATCAAGGCGCTTTGCTTACAGAGCTTGCCGCCAATCCTCCAAGACGCGCCGAACGCGGGCGAGAGCTTTTATCTATTCGATTGCGAATACGAAAGCGTAAAGCAGCGTCTAGAAAGCCTTGCGATCAGTTATAAAATTTCGCTTACGATCAGCAGGCCTTGCTCCTTTTTGCTGCTAGTGCGCGCTAGTGCGATGAAATTCGGAGCGCTGGACGCGTTTTTGCAGAGCGTCGGCAAGTATTATGAGAGCTGCTACATCGAAGGCGGCGATTTTATGGGCTTCGTGGTGGATAGACTGCGCGAAATAGGCGCTAAGATCACCTTTGCCGAAAGCTGCACCGCAGGGCTCATCGCCGCAAAATTCGGCGCAGTCGCGGGCGTGAGCGACGTTTTCGACGGCTCACTCGTAAGCTACGCCAACGAGATAAAAAATCTCTGGCTAAACGTAGGCGAAGATACTCTCGCACGCTACGGCGCGGTCAGCGCGCAGACCGTGGGCGAGATGCTGGAGGGCGCGCTACAAAGCAGCGGGGCGAGCTTCGCTCTTGCGGTAAGCGGTATCGCGGGCCCCGGCGGCGGAAGCGCGCAAAAGCCCGTAGGGACAGTATTTATCGGCGCGAAGGAGCAGGGCGGCAAACAGATCGTCGGGGAATTTCATCTAAAAGGCGATCGAAACTACATCCGCGAGCAAAGCGCCGATATCGCTATCTGCTTGCTTTTGAAGCTTAGAAGCGATCTGTTTTTCGGGCGGCTTCCAAGCGCGCCTGCGAGAGATGAAATTTAAAGGAGCGGATTTTGAAAAGACGAATTTTGAAAGGATGCGGATACGATTTAGCGCAGAATTTTATCCGAGCTAGCGGCGAGCGGGGCTTTGGACGGCTGCGAAATTGTGTTTTAGCTGGCGGCGCGCGAAATTTTACTTCGGCGGGCAGCGGGCAGAATTTTATCCGATCTAGCGACGGGCGAAATTTTATCTCAGCGCAGGGCGGACTAAATTTTATCTCGGCGGATCGCGCTAGAAATTTTAGTTTTATAAATGATTTTAGCTTTTTGAACGCGGCGCGAAATTTTACTTTAGCGCTAGTCGCGGCGTGCGTTTTAAGCGGCTGCGACGGCGGATCAGACGCGCAAGATCGCGAACAAAGCGCACGCTCGGAGCAGAATTTTAACGCGGGTAATCAAGGGCGAAATTTTAATAAAAGCGCGGATAGCTCGGGGCAAAATTCCGCTCAAAGCTCCACGCAAAATTCCACGCAAAGCTCCGTGCAAAATTCCATGTCGCAGGGCTTTAAGAGCAAGCAAAAATCCGATCTAAACTCCACTATAGACGAGCTTGCAAACGATGCTAAAGTTTTGGGCGAGGCCTTGCAAAATTTGCAGAAAAAGGCGCCCGAAGCGCTGAGCGATTTCGCCGCTCGCAACGCAGATAGGACCAAGGATCTGATAAAGCAGGGCGAGGCGGCGGCACGCGAGGCGGGCAAAAACCTTGATCAGATGGGGCAGAGCCTACAGGGAATTATCAAGGATGCAAACGATAGCCTAGGCAAGGTCTTGGAGGGCTTTGGCGTGCAGCCCAGACAGGAGCCGCGCGGCGGGCGCTCGCAGGAGCGCGATGATAATTCAGATCCTGAAGAGGCGGCTGGTAGGCAAAGCTTTAGAATTTAAATTACGCTAAATTCTACTCAAAATTTTTTGTTGCAACTACCACCCGCAGGAAAGTGGCAAGTCTTCGCAGGAGCGTAACGAGCCTGCACGAAAGCGTGACGGACACTCATAAGAGCGCGATGAGCACCCGCAGCCCGACGACGGAGCCGATGGCAAGGTTTTTATAGTTTAAAGCACGGCTAGATTTCATCTAAATTTTATTTGTTGTGGCGAATGCTTGCAGAGAAGCGATGCTAAATTTTATTAAAATTTCCCCTGCGCGGCGGTTTCGTTAAAATTTTACTCGCGCGAGCCTCCGCAATGGTGCGATGAACACTTACAAAAAATTAGCAAATCTCCGTAAAACGCGACGAGTGCCCCGAGGGCGAGCATTTCTAAATAAAGCGCGAGTAGTGGATGAAGTTTGGAATTCAAAGCTCACGCCCTTTGAAGCCGCTGTCAAAGAGAAGCGGACAGCGGCTGGTAAAGCTTTAGAATTTAAGGTCGCTTGCGATAAAACAGGAAAAATTTTACGAAGTAGGGCTATAATGCGCCCCGCAATTTCAAACTTTAAAGGATAGAAATGAAAACTCTCATTATTTTGGCTCACCCAAATATCGCAAACTCGCTCGTAAACCGCCACTGGAGGGATGCTGTGCTAGCCCATCCTGATAAGTTCGAGCTTCATGATCTTTACGCGCTTTATGCGGATTTTAAAATCGATGTGGAAAAGGAGCAAAAACTGCTCGAAAGTCACGATAAAATCGTGCTTCAGTTTCCGTTTCGTTTTTCAAACTGCACGCCGCTTCTTAAGCAGTGGTTTGAGGATGTTTTTACGCGCGGCTGGGCTTATGGCACAGAGAGCGGCGGCAAGCTTAAAGGCAAAAAATTCGCGCTTGCGATCTCACTTGGCGCGACCGAGGCAAACTACTCTAAAAACGGCATTGTGGGCTTTAGCGTGGATGAGGTGCTAGCGCCATTTAAAGCTACGTTTAATTTCGTCGGCGCGATTGCGCTAGCAAATTTCGTCTCGTACGGCTTTACTTACGATAAAAGCGAGCAAGCCGTAGAAAATAGTGCAAAAAATTATATAAAGTATTTAAATAAGCTTTAAATTCTTCGTTTTTCTAGCTGCCCGCCGCGCGTAAAGCTTTAAAATTTTACGTAAGCGACGTGGCTGATTTTTTAAAATTTTCGCTCAAGAAGCCTAAATTTAATCTCAAAATTTTTAAATTTTACCCCAAAATTCCGCTCACGCTTCGTATGCGAACTCAAATGAAATTTCAAGCAAAATTCCGCGTCTAAATTTGAGCCCCGCTCTTAAATTTTAAAATTTTATCAGAGATTTTTTTATACAATTACGGCTGAAATTCGGCCCAAAAAAGGAGAGGGAATGTATAAGCTAAAGCATCTTCTTAGCGCGCAGGATCTGAGCCGCGAGGACATCTACGACTTCATCGATCTGGCGCGCGAGTTTAAAGCGCTCAACCGCTCTGACGTCAAAAAATCCGACTCGCTTCGCGGCAAGACGGTCATCAACGCGTTTTTTGAAAACTCCACCCGCACCCGCACGAGCTTTGAGATCGCAGCCAAGCGCCTGGGCGCGGACAGCGTAAATTTCACCGCTGCGGACAGCAGCACAAAAAAGGGCGAGACGCTGATCGACACCATCAGAAATATGCAGGCGATGCGCACGGATATCTTTGTGCTGCGCCACAGCTGCTCGGGCGCGGCGAAATTCGTCGCGGCTAACTGCGACGCATCAATCGTAAATGCGGGCGACGGGCTGAACGAGCACCCGAGCCAGGCGCTTTTGGATCTTTTTACGATCAGTGAGCACAAGGGTAGGATCGAGAATTTAAACGTCGCGATCATCGGCGATATATTTCGCTCGCGCGTGGCTAGAAGCGACATCTGGGCGATGAAAAAACTAGGCATAAACGTGCGGCTCTTCGGCCCTC
Source organism: uncultured Campylobacter sp. (assembly GCA_963528045.1). Taxonomy (GTDB): domain Bacteria; phylum Campylobacterota; class Campylobacteria; order Campylobacterales; family Campylobacteraceae; genus Campylobacter_B. The sequence continues at coordinate 14,635 of CAURUA010000040.1, forward strand.
CGATGATGCTGCGCGACTGCGACGCGTTCGGCTGCCCGATATGCAAAAGCGTAGAGGAGGCGATCGAGGGCGCCGACGTCATCATTATGCTTAGAATACAGCTCGAGCGGCAAGACGGCGAGCCGAGCTTCCCGAGCGTGCGCGAGTACTCAAAATTTTTCGGACTTACAGCTAAGAGGATGCAGGCGGCGAAAGAGGGCGTCATGATAATGCACCCCGGCCCGATCAACCGCGGCGTGGAGATTAACTCCGACGTAGCCGACGATCCGCGCTATAGCTGCGTTTTAGATCAGGTAGAAAACGGCGAGGCGATGCGAATGGCGATACTTCATACGATAAATTTAAATAGGAGCGCACGATGAGAATTTTAATAAAAAACGGCACGATCGTTAATCATAACGGCAGTGAGGAAGCAAACGTCCTGATCGAAGGCGATAAAATTTCAAAAATCACGCGCGAGTGTCCCGCCACAGATCGCGTCATAGACGCTGCGGGCAAGCTCGTGATGCCGGGGCTCATCGATATGCACGTGCATTTTAGAGACCCAGGGCTCGAATACAAAGACGACGTCATCAGCGGCAGCGAAACCGCGGTCGCAGGCGGCGTGACGACCTGCCTCCCGATGGCAAATACCAAGCCCGTGAACGATAACTCAAGCATCACGCGCGCGATGATCGCCAAGGCTAAGGCGCGCGGGCTTATCGATCTACTACCCATAGGCGCGATCTCGCAGGACTGCAAGGGTGCAAAGATCGTCGAGATGGGCGATATGCTTGAGGCGGGCTGCGTGGCTTTCAGCGACGACGGGCTGCCCGTGACCGACAGCTCCGTGATGCGACAGGCGCTTGAATACTCCGCGCACTTCGGCTCGTTCGTGATAAATCACAGCGAGGATTGCTCGCTTTGCCACGGCGGCGTGATGAACGAGGGCAAAGTTAGCGCGATCCTCGGTCTAAAGGGGATGGCGAGCGAAAAAGAGGAGATCATGATCGCGCGCGATCTGCTGCTTGCCAAAAAGACGGGCGGGCACATCCACATCGCGCACGTAAGCTCGGCGTGGTCGCTAAAGCTCATAAAGCAGGCTAAGTGCGAGGGCATCCGCGTCACCTGCGAGGCTACGCCGCATCATTTTACCTTCGACGAGCGCGAGTTGATGGGATACGATACAAATTTTAAAATGTCGCCGCCGCTTCGCACACAAAGCGACGTGCAGGCGATCAGAGAGGCGCTTAAAAGCGGTCTGATTGACGCCATCGTGACCGATCACGCTCCGCACAACACCGACGATAAATTCGTCGAATTCGACCACGCGCCGTTTGGAATTTTAGGGCTTCAAACCCTCGTACCGCTTACGCTGCGACTCGTAGAGCAGGGCGTCATCAGCCTTGAAGACATGGTGCGGCTGTGTTCGTTTAACCCGGCTAAAATTCTAAATTTAAAGGACAAAGGCGAGGTCAAAGAGGGCTTTTTGGCCGACGTCGCGATCATCGATCCGCAGATTTCCTACGTTTACGACGAGGCGCTAAATAAGTCCAAGTCCCGCAACTCGCCGCTTTTCGGCAAGCAGCTTACGGGCGCTGCGGTATGCACGATCAAAAGCGGTCGCGTGGTCTATGAGTTTCCAAACGTCGTAGCGTAGGGTGCTTGCGGCGTAGGGCTTACGATCAGCGGCTTGAGGGCAGAGCTTGCGAGTGGTAGCTTGCCGACGAGCGGCTTTCGTAGCGCAAATGGCGCTATTGCTTAATTTTAAATTTAGCTAGTTTGGGCGCAACGACTTGCTTTTAAAATTTTGCGGTGCGATCGGTTCATTTTAAATTTAATGGCAGCGCAGGCGTAGCGACTTGTATTTAAAATTTCATAGCGCGTTTTGCTCGGTATCGGCGCGATTTTTTGGTTTAATTATGCACAGCGCTGCGACTAATTCTCTTTAAATTTTTGCGTAGCTCAGTGCGGCAGTTTACTTTTAAAATTTCATAGCGCAATTGCGATTGAATTTTTTAAAGCGGTTTGTTATTTTTGTAGTGCAAAAACCCACGTCCACAACCGCACATAGCAGGGTTTTGCGTGTGATTACAAGAGCCAAATCTAAAACCGGAATTTCAAAAAAGGCTGCACGAAGTATGGACAATTTCGTCCGTGCAGCTTTTAAGAGTCCTAAATTTAAAACCTTTAAAACCGAAATTTCACCTCATTTAAAGAAAGCGCGCTAAGCCTCTATCGTCGCGGGCCTATCAAACACCGTTACGCTCGGCAGTTCGCCTTTAAATTTCTCGATCTGCACCATGCTCGTGTGCGCGGTGTTGCTTTGCGAGAGCTGCGAGCTCGGTACGTCCCTCGTTAGCACGTTTATGTTGCCGTGCTTGCATAGGCTTTTCTCGCCCCAGACGGCGGGATCGTACCACGCGCCCTCGCTCACGATCACGACGTTGTCTTGCGCGGTATCGCTTACCAGCGCGCCGCAGAGGATCTCGCCTCGGTCGTTATAGATCCTTGCCACGTCGCCCGTTTTGATACCGCGCGCCTTTGCCGTGGCGGGGCTAATGAGCGCGGGTTCGCGGCCCTCGATCTCGGCGTAGTTGCGGATGAGCGAGCTATTTAGCTGCGAGTGGAGTCTAAATTTAGAGTGCGCGCCGCTGATAGCAACCGGATACTTGCTCACGTCGCCGCCCAGCCATTCAAACGGCTCCATCCACGTCGCGTGCGGCGGGCAGTCGGGATATCCTAGCTTTTCGACCGCTTCGGAGTAGAGCTCGATCTTGCCCGATGGTGTTTTTAGCGCGTTTTTCTCGGGATCGGCGCGGAAGTCCGCGTAGTTTGTGAAGTATCTCTTTTTCTCGTCGATTTTATCAAATTTAACGTAGCCCTTTTGCCAAAACTCCTCAAATTTCGGCATCGCTATGCCCATGCCTTCAGCTTTTTGGACTGCATCGGCGTAGATTTCCTTCACCCACTCAAGCTCCGTTTTACCCTCGCTAAAGGCCTGCTCGTACTCCTCGCCC